>DQVB01000744.1 GCA_015661985.1 Planctomycetota bacterium
CGCCCCATTCCCGGTGGCTTGCTCGCTTGGGATCCGGCCTCCGCAAGCCATGCCGACTGGCACGCGCCGTCTGCTTTCTTGATTTCCGGGCGAGCTTGCCATAGGCTGTCGCTCTGTGTCGGGCCTGTCGGAGCCGAGTTTGATCATGCCTGGCTATGCTGACACCGGAGGAGGAATCATGAAACGAACACGGCCTGTTCTTGTGGGGCTGGTTGGCGTGCTGCTGATCGCGGCAGACCCGGCGTGGGGGGCCGCTCCTGCGGCGAATGGAGTGCTCCAGTGGCTGGGCACCCAGCGGGGCCTTGTGGTCGTGTTGGGCGACCCCAGTTGCCGGCTGGCCATCGACCTGGCCCGGCGCAGCGAACTTTTGGTCTACGTGCAGCTGGCTTCGTCCGACTCGCTCGAAAAGGCTCGCCGACGGGCCGAAGCGGCCGGGCTGGATGCCGCGCGGATCCAGATCGACGCGGGCACCTGGGACCGGCTCCATTTGGCCGACAACCTGGTCGACGGGGCCATTGTGTTGGGTGAGCTCGACAACGGCGTACGCCGCGAAATCATGAGGGTGCTGCGGCCCGGCGGGCGAGCCCGGATCGGGACGGATGAATTGAAAAAGCCCTTTCCTGAGGGCATGGACGATTGGAGCCATCCGTACCACGGCCCCGACAACAATCCCCTTTCCCGGGACCGCGTGATCCGGGCGCCTTACCTGACCCAGTTCCTGGCCAACCCGCGCTACGGCCCGGCCCCGCAAGTGGCCGTGGCGGCCGCGGGCCGTGTGTTCAAGGCCTTTGGGCACGTGGCCTGGCACCCGCGCGAAGAGCCGTGGCTGAACACGCTGGCCGCCTTCAACGCCTTCAACGGCACGTTGCTCTGGAGGCGCCCCTTGCCCGAAGGCTTCATGGTGCATCGCAACACGATCATCGCCACCCCGAAGAGGCTTTACTTCGGCGACCACCAGTCGTGCAAGATCTTCGACGCGGCCACCGGTCGGCTTGTGGACCAGATCGTCCCGCCGCGCGACGTGGCTGGCGGCACGTTCTGGAAATGGATGGCCCTGGAAGACGGCGTGCTGTACGCGCTGGTCGGCGAAGCCGAACCCATGGACCAGACGATGCGCTGGAAGCGCGAGGCCCACGGGTGGCCCTGGAACGCCGTCTCGCCCGGCTATAACCGCCCGAAGAACCCGTGGGGTTTCGGCCGAAACCTGATGGCCATCGACCCGGAGTCGAAGAGAATCCTCTGGCACTACCACGAAGACCAGCCCATGGACGGCCGCGCCGTGTGCATGAAAGATGGCCGTCTGTTCGCCTTTCGATTCGGGGCCTATCTGGTTTGCCTGGATGCCCGCACAGGCGAAGTCAAATGGCGCAGGACGCCCGATAACGCGCCGGAACTGTTCGAGGCCCTCGGCCAACCGTTGGAACGACAAGGCTGGCAGACCAACTGGCGCACCGCGGCCTATCTCCGCTGCGGGGACGGGGCGCTGTACTTCGCCGGACCGCAGCTGACCCGCATGGTGGTCGTCTCCGCCGAGGATGGGCGGCTCTTGTGGCAGCATCCGTACGACAACTTCCAACTGGTCATCTACCCGGACGCTGCCTATGCCATCAGCGGGCCCTGGGGCAAGAACGTGAGCCGCAAGTTCGATCCGCTCACCGGCAAAGTGCTGGCCGAACTGCCCACCGGCCGCCGCGCGTGCACCCGCCCGGTGGGCACCTGCGACAGTATCCTGTTCCGCGCCATGGGCGGGTCGGTGCGATTCGATCTGGCCGCCCTCCAGCCGCGATGGGTTTCGCCGATGCGTCCCTCCTGCCACGATGGTGTCACGGTGGCCAGCGGGCTGTTGTTCTGGTGGCCCTTTGCCTGCGATTGTCAGCTGACGCTCACCGGCTTGATCTCGCTGGGGCCGGCCGGCCAGTTTGACTTCACACCGGACTGGAAGGATCCCGAGCGACTGCGGGCCGGCCAGCGCGCCGAACCGACAGAGGCGCGTCCGGCATCCCCGGCCGATTGGCCCACCTTCCGGGCCAACAACCAGCGCACCGCCACCACGGCCGCCGTGGTGCCCGAGACGGTCGAAGTACTGTGGCGAGCGAGACCCGCCGCCCTGGACGGCGTGCGGCCCACCGCACCGATCGCCGTGGGTGGCCAGGTCTGGTTGGCCGGCTCCGACGGCGTCGTCCGCTCGCTTGAGGCCAAGACCGGCCGGCCATTGTGGGCGCGCTACACGGGCGGCGAAATCCGCCTGCCACCCACCTTCTGGCAAGGCCGCGTGCTGGCCGGCTCCGGGGACGGCTGGGTCTGGTGCCTGGACGCGGCCACAGGCGAGACGCTCTGGCAATTCCGCGCCGCGCCGGCTGAGCGGAAAACTCCAGTGTTCGGCCGGCTGTTGTCCACGTGGCCGGCAGCCAGCGGAGTGTTGGTCCAGGACAACACGGCCTACGTGGCGGCTGGATTGGCCAACTACGACGGCACCTACGTCTATGCTTTGGATGCGGCCAGCGGCCAGGTGCGCTGGTGCAACGATACCTCAGGCCACCTGGATCCCACGGCGCGCACGGGCGTGAGCGTCCAAGGGCATTTGCTTTGGTACCAGGACAAGCTTTACCTGGCCGGTGGCAATGCCGTTTCCCCGGCCGTCTACGACTCGCACACCGGACGATGCCTGAACGATCCGACGCCCTTGGCCCGCTGCGAAAGCACCAGCCCGCGCGGTTGGGAGCTGTTCCTGGTGGGCCATCGCGTGATCGCCTGCGGCAAGCCCTTCTACGCCCATCCGGAGCTACCCGTCTACGACCACACGGTGACGAAGAAAATGTTCCACACCTCCAGCGGTCCTTATGATGTGGTCTGGTTGGACAGCGCGCGGCTCGCCTGCTACCCGCCATTGGACCGTGACGCCCTGAGTCGCTGTGCAACGGACGAAAAGATCCCGCGGCACATCACCCAGGCATGGGGCCAGTTTCGCACGGATGAAAAGCCCCACTGGCAGCGTGATTGCCCGGGAAGCGTGGCTATGGCCGTATCCCGCAATGCCGTGGTCATCGCCGACGCTTCCCAAGTGACCGCCCTCGAACTGCCCACGGGCCACCAGCTATGGCGATCGGAACTGCCCGCTCCGCCCGTGCCCTGGGGCATGGCCATCGACCGCGCCGGCCGGGTCATTCTCACTTTGACCAACGGCACAGTGCTCTGCTTCGGCCAACGATAAATGTTTCGGGATGGGGAGCCGCATACAGCGTTTGATCGACACCCAAACGGAAAGGAGCCTGGCACGATGGACGACTGGCCGGTGGGAACGGTCCCAACACACGCGAATCCGATACAAAGGATGGCCACCTTCGCCGCCTTTGCGTCCTTGGCTTTGGCGCTCGCCACGTGGTTTTTCGTACCGCTGGCCTGGGCAGGCGAGTCGCCTTCGATCCGGAAACCGCGTATCGTGGTGATGACCGATATCGGGGGCGACCCGGACGACCGCCAGTCGCTGGTGCGGTTCTTGCTCTATAGCTGCGACTTCGATGTGGAAGGGCTGTGCACTGGCTTCGGGTACGGTCACTACGAGAAGACCCGTCCGGACTTGATCCGCCAGGCGGTGGACGCCTATGCCGAGGTGGTGGACAACTTGCGGAAGCACCGGGCGGATTTCCCATCGGCCGAGCGGCTGAGGGGTCTGATCAAGGACGGATTCAACGGCGATCCGCACAAGGTCGGCCCCGGGATGGATTCCGAAGCCTCCGAATGGATCATCCGTGTGGTGGACCGCGACGACCCGCGTCCGGTGTGGTTTTCCATCTGGGGCGGACCCAGGGAGTTGGCCCAGGCGATCTGGAAAGTCGAGACCACTCGTTCGGCAAAAGAGCTGGCTGCCTTCAAACGCAAGATCCGCGTCCATTCGATCGCCGACCAGGACCGCACGGCTGAGTGGGTCAAGACGCATCATCCGGATGTGTTCTGGATCTACTCGAACGGGCTTTTCCGCGGGATTTGGAAAGAGGGCGACCAGTCACTGGTTTCCCCCGCGTGGCTGGAAAGGCACGTATTGACGGGCCATGGTCCGCTGGGCACGGTCTATCCGCCCAAGGCGTCGGGCAAAGACGGCGTGAAAGAGGGCGACACACCTTCGTTCTTCTACGTGTTGCCCAACGGCCTGAGCGATCCGGAACATCCCGAATGGGGCAACTGGGGCGGGCGATTCAGGCCCAGCGGCCGGGGACGCGAATACGTGGCGGCCGAAGATCTCATGGACGGCAAACCCGACATGCTCTACACCATCCACCGCTGGCGGCGCGCCTACCAGAACGCCTTCCAAGCCCGCATGGATTGGTGTGTCAAGCCGTGCGAAGATGCCAACCACGAACCGGCGGCCGTACTGGACGGGGACCGCGGCCGCCGGATACTCCAGATCTCGACCGATCCTGGGGCGACCGTGCGGCTGTCCGCCGCCGGCGCTACGGACCCGGACGGCGACCGGCTCCGTTATCGGTGGTGGGTCTATGCCGAAGCCGGAACCTATTGGGCCGAAGCGCCCATCAGCGGCGCCACGAAGCCCGAAGCGACGGTGAGCGTGCCCCGCGATGCCGCCGGTCGCACGATCCACGTGATCCTGGAAGTGACCGACACGGGTAATCCGCCGCTGACCGCGTACCGCCGCGCGATCTTGCGCGTCAGCGGCCGGCCGGTGTCGCCTCCGCCCGGCGCCTTCGGCGTTCCTGAAGCGCTCAGGCGGCCGGTGACCCGGTTGGAGGGCCCGCCGCGGGCAACAGGCCCCTGGCGCTTCTACCGAGCGGTCAATATCAATGGAACGCCGCTCGAGATCGATGGTAACCGATGGGAGGGCGAAGACGCACCGAATTACCGCTGCGACGGCCGCGCGCTGAACAGTCCCCACGTGTCCTTGCGCCCGCCCACCGACCCGCAGCGAGCCAAGATGATCCATTCGTTCCGTTGGGGCCGAAAGGTTGAAGTTACACTGACGCACGTGCCGGAGGGCAGCTACGCCGTTTACGTCTACGTGTGGGAGGAAACCAATCCCACCACGTTCACCCTACGGCTGGATGGCCGAGTGGTCCAGCGCGACTACTACAGCGGTACCCGTGGCCAATGGCGGCGCCTGGGACCGTGGACGACCAGGGTGCGCGACGGCACCATCCGCCTTGCCGCCCGCGGCGGGGACGCGAACCTCAGCGGTATCGAAGTGTGGCAAAAGGCGAGCCCCTGATGTCGCCGCCCGGGGAGAGGCCCGGGGCACCCGAAGCGCCGATCCCGCCGGGCAACGGCCGATCGTGTGTCGTGTGTACCGCATACTGCACCTTGCGCGGGCCGGAACGCGTACAGGCCCTTGCCGTTCGGATCAACGGTCCTCCAGCTCCAGCTCGGCCAGATAGATGGCCGTCATGGTGCGGTCCTTTTCGTCGCGCTGGTGGCTCGAGTAGTACGACACCAGAGCCCGCCCGGGGCTGAGTTGTACGAAGCCGGGATAGGAGTTGTCTCCGCCGCTGGGCAGTTCGGCGAACTCGTGCAGCTCGTCGTTGATCAACCAGTAAAGTGATGTCCTGGCCGGGCCGATCGTCTTGCGGCCCCCGACCAGGTAATGTTCGTTCCAGCGGGCCAAGAGCGGGCCGCCGATGTAACGGTCCAGGTCTTTGCGTTGCCACTGGTTGTACGGCGGGCGAGAGCGACAGACCTGCGCGTTGCGTCCGCCGCCGCTCCGCGCCACGGCCAGAACCGAGCCGTCTTCTTCGAACAGAAACGCCGTCTCGTCGCCGTATGTTTCCTGGAACAGTGCCACCTTGCGCCACACCAGACCGTCTTCGCTTTCCAGCATGGCCGACTGGACCAGCGGGTCCCGTTCGGCGCGGCTGCCGGTATGCGCGAACTGGCGTTTGCGCCGACCGCAGAGGTAAGCTTTGCCGCCATAGGTGGCGGCTCGCCACACGTAATGGCCGTAGGTGCCTTCGAGCATCTGCGGGCCGTGCCAGCCGCGGCCGTCTTCGCTCCAGCAAGCGTAACCCAGATGCTCGTTCATGTCGTACCGCTTCGGGGACGACTGGCCGCAGTACCACGTACCGGTGATCACGAACAGCTTGTGGCGGAAGATGAGGAAGTGTGGATCACGGGTGTCCCGAAGGGGGACGTGAAAGCGATGGACCTGCTCCCACTGGTCACCGTCCTGGCTGGTCAGCACGATGATCGAAGCCGTCGGGTGCACGCCATGACCGTCGGGACAACTCCGGAACGTCAAGTACAGCTGGCCCTGGAATCGGCACAAGTCCGTGAAGGCGTTGTGCTCACCGTTGTGAAACACACGCCGCACCGAAATGACTCGGACCGACGGGCCGGCCGCCGCTGTCGCCAGCTGCTGGCCGTTGAGACCCCCGACGGCGAGGACCACAACCATCGCCGGCCGAAAAACACGCCCAATCAAGCTGTGCATCGTTTACCTCCGACTAAACGCCAAGAAGGGGACGGAAACCACTTGCGCAAAGCACCGAAGGGCCGTTCCGGCAAATGACTCCCGTCCGGAAAATGAGTGCCGTCTCCTTTTCTTGCAGTCCTACGGCGAATCGCCTGCTTTGATCCACGCCTCGTTGATGGCCACGTGTTTCATGCTCTTGCCGCCCGAGACGAAATAACTATACACGACGTGGATCGTGCCGTCCCGGGCTTGGATCACCGCCGGGTAATGGTATGAGCCGCTCGGGTGCTTTTCCAGGTATCGCGTCCATTTCCACGTTCGGCCTTCGTCGTCGGACAGGGAAATGGCCAAGCTGTTACGGCCTCGCGCCGTGTCGTTGTAGACGAGCACCCAATGGCCGTTGGCCAATCGCAGGCCGTCCAGCCCGGAGCCGGGATTGGGCAGATCCGTCACGCCCACCGGGCCCCACGTGATGCCGTCATCGGTCGATGTGGCGATGCGGACCCGATCGCGCGGCCCGTTCTCTCGCATGTAAGCGACCAGCGTACCGTCGTTGCGGCGCAAGACGGTCGGCTGGATGTTGCCGAAGCCGATCAGCGGCTTGCTGGCATACCAAGTTCGCCCGTCGTCGTCGCTGACGGCCATGATGGAAATGGAAAACGTATCGGTGTAGAGCGGCAGCAAGATACGGCCAGTGGGTAGAACGATCGGCTTGCAGCGCGGTTGCCACCCGAGGCGCTGGAAAAGCTTGCTGCTCAACCGCTGGCGGATGCTCTCCACTTCGGCGGCCTCTTCCTCGGTCAGCTCGCGGCCCAGTTGGTCGAGGAACTGGTCGAGCAGCCGGCTGGCTTCGGCGCTGAAATCGTCCGGCTTCAGGAGGATCACATCCTGATGCGCCCACTGCGGTGGACCGGGCCCACTGTACCGGGTCGAAACGCGGTAGTTGGTCAGGCAGGATTCCCAGGTGTTGGCCAGGATGGTTGGCCAGAAGAGCCACAGCCGACCTCTACGGTCGACCATCATGCACGTGTTGCAATCCGGAAAGCCGGGCCGGTCGGCCATGACGAACGGCTCACTCCACCGGCGGGCGCCGGAGGTCAACCGGGCGCCGTAGACAGCCACATCGTCGGCCCTCCGTTCACCGGATCCGCGATACCAGGAGACGAGCAGATCGCCGTTCGGACATTCGACGATGCCCGGGGCGTGGTTGTGTTGCGGATGAAGCGGAAAGACCAACTCCGCCCGGTACGCCGGTTTCGCTTCGGCAACCGCCAGCACGGACAGCAGGAAAACCATGGTATTCACTCCAACGAACCTCCTCAAAGGCGCCCTGCGGCCCCTACGGACCAGTAGGCCGGCCATCACCTGGCCCCCAAGGCTTTGGCCGCCGGTCGCCGCCTGGTCGACGTTTCAGCCAGCCATGCCCACTCGCCATGCCATCCGGCTCGGCTCAACTCTCCGGAACAGCGTGGGGATCAGTACCAGCTGGTTTCCACGCGCCAGGTCAACCGGGCGTGGCAGAAGGGGCATTCGCGGGCGAAGCCGTCCAGTCGGCTGGCGCAATGGCAACACTGGGGCCGCTTGTCGATGGCGAAGGCCGCGAACAGGCCCACGGGGCCGAAGAAAAGACCCAGGAGCAGGCCGGTGATATAGGCCATCCGAGGCCGGCCCACGGCCCCGCCCAACACGCTGCAGACGATCATCGAAATGAGGTAGGCCATGGTCGCCAGCACGGCGATGGTCGCCGCTTGGCCGCCTGGGGCCCATTGGCTGACCAACCGATTGGTGATCACGTAGACGCCCACGGGGCTGAGCACCAGGAACACGGCGGCCAGGATGCCGAAGAAGGCCAGTACGGGAACGGGATGCTCGCCCCGGTAGCGAATGACCATCGACGATTCGTGAAACAGGCGCCCGCACTGGGGGCATGCTTTGGCCCGGTGGGAGACCATGTGGCCGCAATCGGGGCAGGGATGCAGTGCCAAGGGGGAGCGGCGGATCCCGCGCTGTGGTTCCTCGGGGGGCCGTCCCGGCTCGCTTTCCATGGCTACGGCGGCCACCGCCTCCAGGCCGCCGGCCGCTTCCGCCACTTCGGACGCGTCGATCGGCCACCCGGAGAGGCCCGGCACGTCGGCAGCCTGCTGCCACCGGCCCTCATCGCCTTGGCGGACCAAGGATTCGCGGTCGATTTCCCCGCTGGCTGCCTTCCTGTTCAGCTCGTCCAACGACACCGGGCCTCGCACCTGGCCGGCTACCTGATAGTACCATTGGTCCATTTCCGCCTCCCAGTTTCGCCCATACCGACCGAAAAGCCGCCGAGCGCCCAGAGCGAGCCACCTCCAGCAACAGGACCCCATACGGGCGATTTCAGCATAGTCGGCCCAGGGGCAAAGATCAATCAGCCGTGGCGGCCGACGTCGGGATGCGCAACGCCCCCCCGATGGCCGGGGCCCCGGGCCAGTACCGCCGCTGAACAGGCCCCTTCCACGGTCCCAGGGACTGATGGACCGAGGCTCAGTCGAAACTTGATACAATAGGGCAGGGGCGGGTGGGGATCCGACCAGAGTGAGCTGGCCGGGTGCGGAGAAGTGGGTCAACAAGGAGTGGGTCACGGTGGACCGGATGACTGGGGACGAGGGGTGCGCGAGTCGGTTTGTCGTGGGGATCGACCTGGGGACCACCAACTCGGCGGTCACCTACGTCGACACGGCCGAAGCGCCCTGGAAGATCCGAACGTTCGAGGTGCCGCAGCTGGTGGCGCCGGGGCAGGTCGAGTCGCGCGAGACGCTGCCCTCGTACCATTACGAACCGGCCCCGGGGGAGTTGAGTCCGGGCGCATTGCGATTGCCTTGGAGCCCCGAGGAGCCGCGGTACGCCGTGGGTTTCTTCGCCCGCGACCAGGGCACCAAGGCCCCGGGCCGGTTGATCGCCTCGGCCAAGTCGTGGCTCTGCCACAGCGGGGTGGACCGTACGGCGGAATTGCTGCCGTGGCATGGTGCGGCTGACGTGGCGCGACTTTCGCCGGTCGAGGCCAGTGCCCGGTATCTGGCTCACATCCGCGATGCCTGGAACGCCCGGTTTACGGATCATCCCCTTGAAGAGCAAGACCTGGTGCTCACCCTGCCGGCCTCGTTCGACGAAGTGGCTCGCCAACTGACCATCAAGGCGGCCGCCGAGGCGGCATTGTCGCGGGTGATACTGATCGAGGAGCCCCAGGCCGCCTTCTATGCCTGGATCTACGCCCACGCGGAAACGTGGCAGCAGCGAGTCAATCCTGGCCAGAAGATCTTGATTTGCGACATCGGGGGCGGCACCTCCGATTTCACCTTGATCCGCGTGCGCAGCGACCGGGCGGGCAAGGTGCAGTTTCATCGGGTGGCCGTGGGCGAGCATCTCATTCTGGGCGGCGACAACCTGGATCTCGCATTGGCCCGCCACGTCGAGCAGCGCCTGGTCGGCGAGGACAGACTGGAGCCGCGCCAGTGGTCCGTTCTGGTGAACACCTGTCGCCAGGTCAAGGAATCGCTGCTGGCAGATCGCGCTCCCCAGCGGTTGACCCTTCACCTGCCCGGAACCGGTTCGCGGCTGATCGGCGGCGGGTTGCGGATCGAGCTGACTCGCCAGGAAATCCACTCCGTCCTCTTGGACGGCTTTTTTCCCCGGGTCGGGCTGGAGGACAAACCGGCCCGGCGCCAGTCCGGGTTTCAGGAGTTCGGGCTGCCCTACGCCCCGGACCCCGCCGTGACGCGCTATCTGGCTGCCTTTCTGACGGCCCATCGCCACGGGGCCTCCGACGAGGAGGCGGCCGGCGACCACGATCCGGCGCGGCCGGATATCGTGCTGTTCAACGGAGGCGTGTTCGAATCCCCGGCCATCAAACGGCGGGTGCTGGAGGTGTTGGCCAGCTGGTTCCAGTCCCCGGGGCAGCGGTGGGAGCCGATCGTGCTGGAGAACGAGCGGTTGGATTTGGCTGTGGCCCGGGGGGCAGCCTACTTTGGCATGGTCAGGCGTGGCCAAGGGGTGCGGATCGCCGCCGGCCTGCCTCGCACATACTACATCGGCGTCGAAAGCGACCGGGAAGAAGCCCTCTGCCTGGTGCCTGCGGGCAGCGAGCCGGGCGAGGATGTGGATCTGACCCAAGCGCGGTTCGAGCTGCGCGTCTCCGAGCCGGTCGAGTTTCCTCTGTTTGTTTCCAGCACTCGGCTGACCGACAAACCGGGCCAGCGGATCGAGGTTGATCGGGAACAGATGACGCCGCTGCCCCCCATCCGCACGGTGCTCAAGCAGCGCAGCAAAGCGGAGCGCGGCTCGCTGCCGGTGCAACTGCATGCCCGGCTGACCGAAATCGGCACGCTGGATCTGTGGTGCACCCAGGTGGGAGGGAAAGGCCGATGGCGCCTGCAGTTCGACGTGCGCTCGGCCACCCGGACCGATGTGGGTGCCCACGAGGGGGCGGCCGAGCAGGCGGGCTTCCTGGATGAATCGATCTGGGAGGCGATGGAGGAGCTGATCCAAGGTACCTTCGGGCCCCGCGGCAACCAGCCCCCGGAACGATTGGCCAGGCGGCTGGCGCAGGCCAGCGGGATGAACCGCAAACTGTGGCCGCCCTCCCTGCTGCGGCGGATCTGGGAGAGCCTGATCGACCTGGAACCAGGCCGTCGCCGCAGCCAGGTCCACGAAGCCCGCTGGCTGAACCTGCTGGGCTTCGCCCTGCGCCCGGGCTACGGCCTGGCCGTCGACGACTGGCGGGTGGCCCACACGTGGCGCATCCTGCAGAACAACTTGATCCACGCCACACCCATGTGCCGCAGCGAATGGTGGATCCTGTGGCGACGGATCGCCGGCGGCCTGGGTAGCGGGCAACAACAGGCGCTGGCCGAACCGCTGGTGGGCGCCGTGCGCGGCCTCCATAAGCAGCAGACCACCGGCACGGGCCGCGGGGGGGCTTTCCCCTTCGCCTCCCACGAAGCGGCCGAAGTGTTCCGCCTGCTCGGCTCGCTGGAGCTGCTGCCCGTTTCGCTCAAGATCGACTTGGGCACTATGCTTGTGGACTTGGTGCCGAAGCGGAAAATGGAGCCGCTGCGGCCGGCCATCGTCTGGGCCGTGGGACGGCTGGGCGCTCGGGCGCCTTTGTACGGGCCGCTCAACACGGTGGTGCCGGCCGACGAAGTGGGCAGGTGGCTCGAGATACTCCTCCAGCGCGCACTGCCCGATCCGACCTCCGCCCTGGCCGTGATGCAGATGGCCCGCCGTACCGACGACCGCTACCGCGACTTGCCGGCCAGGCTCCGCGAGAAGGCGCTGGCTTGGCTCCATCGCCATGGCGCCCCCGAGCATTTTGCGGAACTGGTGCGCGACGGCGGCCAACTGGATGCCGAAGAACAAGGCCTGGTCTTCGGAGAATCTCTCCCTCGCGGGCTACGCATCCAATCTGCTTGACAAGCGGACAGCCCGCAAAGCAAGCGCACCAGTGCCTTCCGCCTCAAGGCGGGACTACGAACGAACCGCTTCCGGCGGCTGTCACCGAGAAAAGGGCCGACATGGGGCAAACCCGCCTCTCTTGTCGCCGAGGTCTGGCTTGTCCTCGTTCCCAAGCTGCACTTGGGAACGAAGCGAAAAGGCACGTCCGCCAAAGCTCTGCTTGGCACACTCCCGAGGGGGGTTGATGGCCAGGGTCCACACAACCCGGGGGCTGCAAAAAAGTCATGCCGGCCGGTTGGTTTCCTCGCCGGGATGTCGGCGAGCGGCTTGCTCGTCTTCGCTGGGCTGCTCCGAGGTGGTTTCCGAGGGCTCACCGGCAGCCTCGTCGACGGTCTGCTCCGGGGCCTCTGCCGCGGCGGCCTCGGGCTGGACATCCTCTTGGGCCTCTTCTTCGGGTTCTTCTTCCGGCTCCTTTTCGAAGGCCGGTTTCTCGGCACGGCGGCGCACGCGATCATGTTTGCCCACCAACTCCAGGATGGCACGGCGTCCGGCGTCGCCCAGCCGGGGGTGGGCCAGCTTGAGGATACGGGTGTAGCCGCCGGGGCGATCGGCCATGCGGGGGGCGATTTCGTCGAACAGAATGCGTACGGCCTGTTTGTCGCCCAGCAGGCGCAGGACGCGGCGGCGCGCGGCTACCGCCGGGGCGATCGTCCGGTTCCACTCCTGCCACTCGCGGCTGTTGCGCCACTTGCGCCACATCGCCGAGCCCCGCTCCGTGTCGGGCTCCAATTGCTCGGCGGCCTCTTCATGGGGCAGCGCGCGGCAGGCGATGGCGATACACTTTTCCACCAGCGGACGGACCTCTTTGGCCTTTTCCAGGGTGGTGATGATCCGTCCTTTGACCTTGGGTGCGTTCGGTTCGCCTTCGCTGTCCCGTTCGGTGAGGAACAGCGCGCAGGCCAGGTTGCGCAGCAGGGCCCGCTGATGCTTCGGTCTTCTGCCCAGTTTTCGGCCTCGTCTTCGGTGTCGCATGGTTTCCGTCTACCTTCCAGGAAGGGCTGGCCGCCTGAGGGCCGGCCAGCCGAATAGGGGATCCGGTCGCCTGGTTCGCACGCTTCA
>DQVB01000761.1 GCA_015661985.1 Planctomycetota bacterium
CAACACCCAGTGGCTGGTGACCCGCACCGTCTACGACGACAAGGGCCAGGCCATCTACACCACGGACGAATACGTCGATCCGGGCGACGGCACCAGCCCGCCGGTCTCGGGCACGCACACGGTCTATGACGCGGCAGGCCGGGTGACCAGGACCGAACGCATCAAGGACATGGTGGTCGAGATCATCGACACGGCAACCGGCCAGGTAGTGCCCGATCCTTCTGGCTCTGGACTCTCGACTCTCGCCTCTCAGCTCTCCGGCGCCGGCACCGTCGTTTCCAGCACCCGGACGTTCTACGACTCGGCCGGCCGAGTGGACTACACGGTGGACCAGTACGGCACCGAAACCCACTACACGTATGACGCCGCCGGCCGGCAGATCGAAACCCGCACCCAGGCCAAGGATCAAAACGGCCAACTCGGGTGGCTGGTGACCCGCACGGTCTACGACGCCGCCGGCCGGACGCTTGTGACCACTGACCAGTACGTCGAAGGCTCAACCGACTCGGTCACCGGCACGCGTTCGGTTTACGACGATGCAGGCCGCGTGGTGCGCACCGAAAAGCTCGAAGGCGTTGTGGTGGATATCGACACCACGGGCCCGCATCCCGAATCCGTCCTCACCGATCCGGGAACCGTCGTCTGGATGACCGAAACGCTTTACGACATCGCCGGCCGGGTGGTAAAATCCACAAGTCAGCACGCACCCGGCCAGCAGGGGCCGGTAACCGAACATGAGTACGACCAGGCCGGCCGCCAGACTGCGCAAATCGCCCCAGTGGTCCTGGACGAGACGACCGGAGAACTGGTCCGCCACCGCACCGAATCGAAGTACGGCACGAACGGCCGCCTCCAAGAGACCTGGGACAACATCCGCGTGGTGGTGGACCAAAGCGGCAACGTGCTGTCCACCGATTACGCCAACAAGCGGGTTACCCGTTTCGCCTACGACGAACAGGGCAACCGGCTCAAGGCGGCGTTTGCGGACGGGTCGTACACGCTGGTGCGTTACGACGATTGTCATCGATCAAGCCGGTCTGCACCCACAACAAGCGCATCGTCGACTTCTGTTCGTGGCGCGGCATGGTGGTCCTGGCCGGCACGCGCGTCGGCCAGCCGGCAGACGACCACCATGTCGCCTCGGGCGACGGCGAGGCAGGTCTGTGGTTCGGCGACGTCGACGACCTTTGGCGCCTGGGCAAGCCGCGCGGCCGTGGCGGCCCGTGGTCCGACACGGCGGTCGAGGCGGGCCAACCGTCGGATCCCTACTTGATGACCGGCTATGACCGAAAGACGTTGACGCTGGCGCACGACGCGAGCACATCGGTGGCGTTCACGGTCGAAGTCGATTTCGTGCGCAACGGAACGTGGTGCACCTACCAGGTGATGGAGGTGCCCGCCGGCCGTGCGCTCGTCCATCGTTTTCCCGACGGGTACAGCGCCCACTGGGTCCGCCTGAGGGCGGACCGCGACTGCCGCGCCACCGCGCGGTTCGCCTACGAGTAGGATGCCCGGTTGCCAAACCGCCGGGGATCGGCTACGCCAGGGCGGCGCGGGCGACGCGCAGCATGTTGCCGCCGATGATCTTGCGGATTTCCTCGTCCCCATAGCCGCGCTGCACCAGCCCGACGGTGAAGAGCGGCCAGTTGGTCCATGCGAGCGTCCGATGCGCGTTGGGCCGCACGCCTGGCGCAGGCGTCAACGCGTCGTCCGGCCAGAGCGATCGGAACTCCTTGCGCCGCCGCGGCAGACCGGGGACTCGCTTGCTGTTGCGCGACACGTAGGCCACATCCGTGCCGATCGCCACGTGTTCCGGGCCGAACTTCCTGGCCACGTGGTCCACGTGGTCCAACAGTGCGGCGATGTCGCCCGTGCCGCCCAGGAACGCCGGCACGCAGCAGATGCCGACCAGCCCGCCCGTATCGACGATCGCACGGATCACCTCGTCCGGCTTGCTGCGCACGTGACGGTACAGCGCGGCACACGTGGTGTGGCTGGCGACCATCGGCTTTTGCGACACCTTCGCTGCGTCCAGGCTGGTCTTCCACCCCGAGTGCGCCACGTCCACCAGGACGCCCACCCGGTTCATCTCCGCGACCGCAGCCCGCCCGAAATCGCTCAGTCCGCCGTCATGCTCCTCGCCGCACCCGTCGCCCAGCATGTTCCGCCGCTGGTAGGTCACGTGCATCATGCGAATGCCCAACTCGAAGAAGATCTCCACGTATCGCAGCTCGTCTTCGACCGAAATCCATTGCTGGCGCAGGGGCACCCCGTTGCCGCTGAAATACAGGCAGCGCCGGCCCTGCTGCTTGGCCGCTTCGATGTCCTCCGGCGTCACCGCTTTGAACAACACGTCGCGCATCAGGTCGGTGGCGTAGGTGAAATGGGCCAGGCGTTTGAGAAGCCGCAGCGGGTCCTGGCCCTCCTCGCCGGCGTTCTGGAAGATGCAGGTCACGCCCGCCGCCTCCCACGCCTGCAGGAACTCGGCCCGCTCGGCCGGATCCGTGGCGTACCGCGTCATCATCATGCGTTCGCGCAGGTCTTTCAGCTCCTCGGCCGAAGCGCCCTCCTCGAGCTCGCGGCGAATCGCATCGGCATCTGCCGCGGCGCGCGGGGCGAACCCGTAGGCGTCGAACACCACGGAGTGCGCGTGCAATTCCAGGCCGTGCTCCAAGTCCTTCTTGCTCGGCGCGAGCACATCGAGGGCCGCCTGGCGAGCGCTTTGGATCACCTCGTTGTTCCTCCAATCGGCCGCTGCCCGCTCCGCGGTACTCGGTGCGGCCGATGAGGAGGTCCTGGCAGCCGCCGCCTGGTTCGCGCCGTTCCAAGCGGCCGCGCCGGCCGCCGCCATTCCAAGCGTGTTTCCAACAAACTCGCGCCGACCGATTCGCCGGGATTTCATGGTCGTTCTCCTTGGGTTCGTCTACCGCCCGCGGGCAAGTCGAACCGCGGGGCCGAAGCGTACGCCAGGGACGCACCCCATCCCTCGCGTACCCTTCGGGTTGCCTCGTATTGTCTCAAAACGGACAAGCTTGCCCGCGGGTGGTGGAGATGCAGTAGGCCCCGTATGGAACGAGATCGCAAGCATCATAGCCGTTGTCTCAGTCACCGAATCGGATCAGGACCACCTCGACGCGCCGGGAAAGCCCGGGACCGACGGCGCTGGTGAAGGCGATCCGATTCTTGCCGCGACGCAGCACGGGAACAGCTCCGGTCGGGACGACCGCGGCCAGCGGAAAACCGTTGCGGTCGAACAGGCGCGCCGGGCCGCGACCATGGAATTCCAGGTACTGCTCGGTCTGCACCTGGCATGGGAACACGATCGTTTGTCCGCCGATCGTGAACGACGGATCTTTCACGGGCAGCCAGTTCTCGCGCAACGCCTTGATCGGGCCGACCAGGCAACGAACCTGCTTGCCGGGCGCAATGGCGTTGTACCGCAGGTAGAGAAAGGCCAGCCGATCGTACTGGAACCGGGCCAGGGCGTGTTTGTCGAGGTACTCGGCCGGGAAATCGAAAACCCGGTCCGATTCCGGGCGCGCCAGTTCGCAGTATTTCCAGCCGGTGAAGTCGACCACGATGTAGTGGTCCCGCAAGCCGCCGTTGGCCGCGCGCAGCTGGACGTTGAGCACTGCGCCGCTGCCATCGCCGTGCACCCAGAGGCCCAGGGGCCGAGACAACGGCACGGGCTCCGCCGAATCGCGTTCCATGCCGACCAGGCCGATCGTTCCGGTCCGGCCCGGGCGAACCGGCTTCAGGTTGGCTCGGTGCGCAACCCATCCGCGCGCGTCGGCCCGCGCGCTGGCCGCTTCGAAGACCAGGCAGCATTCCCCGTCCGGCGTGCGCCGGTCGCTGGGGAGCAGCCGCGAGCGGCAGCCGGAATGCGCGTAGCTGCGTACGTATCGAGACGGATCGTCGTGGCGGACCAGGACGCGGTTTCGCGCCGAACCGTAGCGGTCCAGCGTGGGCAACGCGTACAGCCGGAATCGCAGCGGCTGGTCGGGCAAGTCGTTCTCCACGGTCCAGGTCCGCGTGGCTTCGTCCCGCACGTCATGGGGCGGGTCATACCGCGCGGGCACCAGGCGCCAGCCCTCCTCGTCCGAGCCGACAAGCTTGAACTCGGCCCCGGGTTCGCGAATCGCCCGCTTCACCGATTCGTCGAAATAGTCCGTCCGTCGAAGGCGTTCGTACGTCGCGATCGTCCGCTTGATCTCCGGCCATCGACCGCATTTGCGGATCGTGTCCAGATGCGTTTCCAGGCTCCAGAACGCGCCGTGGCCGAGCGCCTTCTGGCAGACGTATTCGATCTGGTCGGGCGTGGTGGCGCGATGATGCGGCCGCCACGCGTGCAAGCCCCACCAGCCCAGGTCCGTGGGCAGATCGTTCTCGAGCACGGCGCGCCCCTTGCGCAGCTTGTTCACTTCCAGGAACCGCTTCGGCGCCATGGCCACGTAGTCGTTGCACGTGGAGAAGCTTTGCAAGTGCCAGTACAACGAGCCCGTGACGGCCCCGCCCACGCGCACCTCGCGGTTCCACAACGCGGCGCTTTGCAGGGCGATCTGCGGGACGTAGCGCCAGCGGTACGGCTCGCCCAACGCGATGTTCGAGAAGCCCCCGTCGAAGTAGATCATGTCGAGCTGGCACGCGTTGATCACCTCGGCATAGCGCGCCGCGACCTGCTGGGCAAGATCCGTGTCGCAGTCGACCAGATAGCATTGGAATCGCTGCGTCAGGTGCCACACGATGGCCCCTTTCTTGTGGGGCGATTTGCGCGTTCCGCGCGCACCGCGAATGCACCGCAGCAGCCCGAACGGCCGCTCGGTCGAAAGGGCGCGGTACGTGATGATCTCGTCGTCGATGCGCACATCGAACCCCTGACGCTGCCAGTTGTAGGCGATGTCGTCGGGAAAGTCGGACGGGGGTTCTCGCGTCGGGATGAAGGCGGCGTCGGCGTCGATGTCTGCGCCCAGCGTCACCTGCCCGTCGGTGGCCATGCGCCGGTCGGGGATCGGAGCGACCAGCGGATCGCCCTTTTGGATAAACCCGTTCAAGCAGTGGATACCGACCTTGAGGCCGGCCGCGTGCGCCTTCTCAGCAACTTCCTTCAGGCCCTGCAGCCCGTGAGGGTAGTGCTCCAAGTCGATCTCGTACGAGCCCTTCGTTTTGGCCCAGCAGTTCACATAGGTCATCACGTACCCGAAGCCGAGCTCCTTGGCGATGCGGATCACCTCGTCGGCGTTCTGTTCGGTCATGTCGATGAACAGGTAGCTGGTACGCGCCGCGGGCGATCGCTTCGCCCAGACGCCGTCGAGCGTTGGGTGCGGCAGGCCCTCGGCCAGCTCGAGCGATTCGATCACGTCGAGGAACTCCTCCGGCGGCACCGCGAGCAGCGCGGCAGCAGCCCCCTGGAATCCGAAACGCCGGCAACATCGCGCGAAGAGGCGCGCGTCGCCGCGGATCGGCTCGAGGCCGGCATGTGTCTTCAAGTTCAACTCCTGGCAACTCACGGCCCACCGCTCGTTGCGCACGCGCCGGAGCTGCGCAGCGATTCGCCGTCTCGACAGCCGGACGCGGAGTTGCAAGAACGTAAGCCACTCGACGGGGCGCGCCTCGTGCAGCTCCACCACCTGGAACGTGATCCAGTCCGGCTTCTCGCGCACGCGCAAGGTCGCCGAGACTCCGCTCTCGCCGAAACGGACTTGCAGCCGATCGCCATCGCGGCGCACCGCGGTAGCATCGAAGCTCTCTCCGCCGCACGTAACGCTGGCAAACGGAACGCGCGTTCGGGCAAGGTAGTTCCGGCCGTCGCGCAGATCGACCAGTTCGGCGCACACGCCATCGGCATCGATGCCCAGCCGGAACCGTTTGGTCGCCAACTCGATCCGCGCTCCGGTCTCGCCCCCCTTCGTCGCCGCCGTGGCCGAGCCGGCGATCCCGGAAGTCGCCACGAGGAGCGAGAAAAGGACGGTCGGGAGCCGGCTCGCGGCACGAGCCCGGAGCCCCGCCCGGCATTCCGCGCCCCGTTTGGCGACTGCTCCGCGTCCTATCCCAACAGGCCTCGCGGCATTCGAAGCCAGCCCCCGCGTTCGTCCCACAAGTGGCCCTTTCCGAAAGTCCATGTTCCTGGGATCCTGTGTCATAAACCGATCGCGAATCGCGAAAGCCGAGCCGCGCGGCGGAAGAACAGACGATCTCGCCGTCGGCCCGGCCGTGCGATTCCTCTCCGACAGCAGCTGCCGAACCATTCAAGATAAGGACGCGTGCAGGGCGGATCAAGCAGCAGGGCGACGCGGCGCTGAAGCGTGGACCGGAACGTGGGCGAGGGGCCCCGGGGATTTGCTTGCGGCGGTTTCGGGGCGGCTGGGGACCGCGCCGCGGCCCAACGCCCCGACCGGGACGCCGGACCCCTCTTCTCCCGCTCGCGCGGCGGCCCACCAGCGTTTCCCGCCCGCTCACGCTGCGGGGGATCACCACCGATGGTTCATCGCTGTATCGCCAGCCGATCGTGAAGGTTTTCGGCCCGGTGGCCCATGAGGTCTGCGAGTTTCACACGCTCAAGGAGCCGACCGGCGG
>DQVB01000286.1 GCA_015661985.1 Planctomycetota bacterium
AGTGCGACGGGCCGGGCCTTGGCCGGAGGGGCGGTGTCGCGCGCGGCGGGGGCCGCGGGGTGACGCAGCGCGAAGCGCCGACTATACTGGGCCCAACGGGTTGTGGGACGGGCTTGGGGAGCGTCTGCACGGCGATTGAACTAAGGAGCTTTGGATATGGTGATTGTCACGCGTCGCGGTTTTCTGCGCCGGGCCGGAACAGCCGGCGCTGCGCTGGGTGGACTGACCGCTCTGGCCTCCGGCTTGCGTCTGGAAGCGGCCGAGCAACCGTACCGGTTCAAGTTCTCCATGTGCAACGAGACCTTCGAGGGGTGGCCGCAAGAGCGGATCTTCCGGTTCCTGGCCCAGTGCGGGTACGAAGCTGTGGAGATCGCCCCGTTTACCATCAACACGGACGTGACGAAGATCTCGGCCCGCCAGCGCGCCGACCTGCGCCGTTGGGCCGAAGGGGCGGGCATCCGCATCGTGGGCCTGCATTGGCTGTTGGCCAAGACCAAAGGCCTTCACCTGACGAGCCCGGACGCCGAGGTGCGCCGGCGCACGACAGACTATCTGATCGCCTTGGCCCGCTTCTGCCACGACCTGGGCGGCGATGTCCTCGTGTTCGGCTCGCCCAAACAGCGCGACCTGGCCCCCGGAGTGAGCCGCGAGGAAGGCATGGCCTACGCCGCCGAAGTCTTCCGCGGCGTGATGCCCGTCTTGGAGAAGACGGGCGTCCGGCTGGCCCTTGAACCCCTGGGACCGCGCACCACGAACTTCATGGTCTTCGCCGCCGATACGGTTGAACTGGCTCAGATGGTCAACTCGCCCTTCTGCAAACTCATTCTCGATTGCAAGGCCATGGTGACCGAGAGCCAGTCGATTCCGGAGCTCATCCGCCGATACCACCAGTGGCTCATCCATTTCCATGCGAACGACCCAAACCTCCAGGGGCCGGGCATGGGAGAGCTCGATTTCCTGCCCATCTTTGAAGCATTGCGCGATGTGCGTTTCGGCGGCTGGGTGTCGGTCGAAGTGTTCGACTATACCCCCGGCCCCGAACGGCTGGCCAGGCAGAGCATCCAGTACATGCGGAAAGTGGCGGCCCAGCTAACGCAATAGCCGGACGAAGGCGAAGGCAGCCCGACCGCTCGCCGGGGTGGATCGATCCGTTCACGTGGAGTCGCTCGCCACAGGGCCAGGCGACCTGAACCGGCGGCTCCGGTCGTGCTTCCCGGGGGGGCCGGTTTCTGTTACCTTACGGCCCACAGCGAACGCCGGGAGTGGTTTCTTGTCCAGCGATCGAGGAGCTCCGTGATGTCAGAAGAGTCCAAAGGCCTCCCCATGACGGCGAAGTGGGATCCGGAGAAACTGGCCCAGGAGACGGCCGAGCTCCAGGCCCTGGAGACGAAGCCCTGGATGCAGCGGGCCGGGGGATACATCAAGCGTACCGGGCCCGGGTTGTTGCAAAGCGCCATGACCCTGGGGGCCGGCAGCGCCACGGCATCGGTCGTGGCCGGTGCCTCATTCGGGTACAAGTTGCTTTGGGTCCAGCCGTTGGCCATGTTCCTGGGCGTCATGATGCTGGCCGCCCTGGGCAACGTAGTGCTGAGCACCGGGGAACGGCCCTACCGGGCGTTCGGCCGGGAATTGAGCAAGGTCCTGGCCTTCCTCTGGGCGCTGGGCACTATCCTGGCCTCGATCATCTGGCATTTCCCCCAGTACGGGCTGGCCGCCGGGGCCGCCCGGGACCTGTTGACCATGGCCGGCACCACGGCGTACGACGCGCAACAGAGCCTCACCACTGCCGGGCTGGCCGCCAGCTTCGGCGTCGGCTTCCTCATCTTGGCCATCAACGTCTTCACCGTGTTCAACTACGGCAGCAGCACCCGGGGGATCCGCTTGTACGAATGGTTCCTGCGCTCCGTCATTGGCCTGATGATCGTGCTGTTCGCCGTGGTGGTCATCAGCAGCCTGCCCAGAATCGACTGGGTGGAAATGGGCAAAGGCTTCATCGGCTGGTACGGTATCCCCGAGCCGGACAACCCCAAACATATCACGTTGGTCCTCGGCATGCTCGGCGCTGCGGTAGGGATCAACATGACGTTTCTCTACCCCTACTCACTGCTGGCCAAAGGCTGGGGAAAGCATCACAAGACGCTCGCCCGCTGGGACCTGGGCATGTCCATGTTTCTTCCCTTCGTGCTCGTCACGTCGCTGGTGATCATCGCCATGACGGTCACCGGCGTGTACACGGGCCAGGACGTGCTTCAGGAGAAAATCCAGCCGGTCGGTGCCGCCGCATCCCTGGAGGGTGTCCTGGGTCGCCACGCCGGGCGGATCATTTTCGATCTGGGCCTGATTGCCATGACCTGCAGCGCCATCTCCACCCACATGGTCGTCTGCGGCTTCACCTTTTGCGAAATGCTCGGATTGGAGTACACCAAAGCGCGCTTCCGTCTGTTTGCCCTGGCACCGACCATCGGCCTGTTGGGCGTGGTGACCCCATTGCCTTTCTGGTTCCCCGTGGTCGCCTCGGCGGTCTGTTTCGCCATGCTGCCTATCGCCTATCTGGCTTTCTTGATCATGAACAACAAACGGAGCTATATCGGCGATGCGGTGGGCAAAGGCGTGAGCCGGTTTGCCTTCAACGCCGTTCTCGTGGTGGCCCTGGCGCTGGCCACCATCGGATCGGCAATCCAGATCAACCGGCGCGTGATCCAGCCGCTGCGGGACGTCTTCACGACCTTTGGGGAGCGGGCCGCCGCGCCGCCAGCCGAATTCAAATCCCCGTCCCCGTCGGCCCGCTCGACAGCCGACGCCTCGCCGGCGCCGTCGCCCGCGCAGGC
>DQVB01000202.1 GCA_015661985.1 Planctomycetota bacterium
AGTTCCGCAAGGTCTTGCTACGCAATTACTTGCGCCGAACAGCCTGTCCGCAACCACCAAGAACGGCAAAACGTGCCCTGAGCGGCTTTCACGGCACTGGAACACTGGGGGCTGTGGCCTCGGCCAGCCGACTCGCCCCGACGCGGACGAGCGGTCCGGCGTGGACGGCCCCCGCCTTGTGGTGAGCTTGTTGTTCCGAAAGTTGGGGCTGTGGGGGAAACCCGCTTCTGTGTATTCTGGTGGCATGCGGGAGATTCTTTTCGAGTACGAGATGCATCCGACGACATGGGTTTACCTGTCGTCTCTGCTGGTAATCGGGATCTATTTCAAGTTCAACCGGATTTGGAGCGTGCGCAACCTGGACCTGGTTGGCTTGATTGCCTTCGCGCCGGGGTTGTTGTTGGTGACCCACCAGCAGGAGCGTTGGGGCTACGTATGGCTGTTTGTCGTGGGCGGTCTGTTCTTGATTCGGTTGTTGACGGACCCGTTGATGGTGCGGCGTCCGTTGTTGGAGCCGAATCTGTCGGCTGGCGGGTTGACTTTCACCGGCGTGGCCCTTTTGGTTTTCTTATTGGCCAATGTGGCCGCAGCGCCCACGACCCAAGCCGACATGGAGGGGGCGGTGCGCTGGGAGCAGATCTTGGCGCGGCGTGCCGTTGCGACCGGACCGAGCGATCTGTGGCGGTACGGGCCAGGTTATCCTCTTTTTTATGCCTTTGCCCACGCGGCCACACGGGCGGTGCAAGGCCGGGAGGTGATCGGGGAAAAAGGCGGCGCCCGGCCGGGTGCGGCGAGCCGGCGGGTGTTGCTGGAGGCCACCACCCGGAGCACGGCGATCCTGGGGCATTTGGCCGTGGTGATCGGGATGGTCCTGGTGGGCTATCGCCACTTCGGCGACATCCAGACGGGGGTGGCGGCGGCCTGTTTATATCTGCTGCTGCCCTACACGGCCCAATTCACGGGGCGGGTGGACCACGTGGTTCCAGCGGCCTTGTTGGTGTGGGCCGTCGTGGCCTATCGCCGACCTTTTGTGGCCGGGACATTGGTCGGGTTGGCCACCGGCGCCATCTACTACCCGCTTTTCCTGCTGCCCTTGTGGTCCAGTTTCTACTGGCATCGCGGCGTGGTGCGATTTGTGGTCGGGGTGACGGCCGTACTGGTACTGCTGGC
Source organism: Planctomycetota bacterium (assembly GCA_015661985.1). Taxonomy (GTDB): domain Bacteria; phylum Planctomycetota; class Planctomycetia; order Pirellulales; family Thermoguttaceae; genus SZUA-1497. The sequence continues at coordinate 1,171 of DQVB01000202.1, forward strand.
CCTCTCTTTGGCCTTGGGGCCCGCTGGGTTGAGTGTGGGAGACCAGCTGAAGCAGATGACCGGGTGGACGAGCCTGTCGGCCCGTGGCGCGGTGGGCTTTTGGCAGTATCACCTTCCTGCCTACCGCATCCCGCTGCTGGCCGGATTCGTCGCCATGGCGGCCGGCTTGGCCCTGTGGCCGGCCCAGAAGCATCTGGGTACGCTCATCAGCTGTTCGGCGGCGGTGATGCTGGGTGTGCAGTTCTGGCACACGCATCAGGGCGGGGTTTACATGGCGTGGTATCTTCCCCTGCTCGTGTTGACCGTCTTCCGCCCGAACTTGGAAGATCGCATCGCCGTGACGGCTGTAGATGACAGTTGGCTTCTCGCCTTGGCGCGGATGTGGTCGAGGCTGCGGCGACGGGGCGGGCGGAGCCGTGCGGGGCGCGGCTGAATCAGCCGCGGCGGGCATCCAGCTGGAAGCTGCGCTGCTGGGCAGCGTACCAGGATTTCCATTTCGCTACGTCGAAACCGAAGTTCTTCCCGCCGCTCAGTTCGATCAACGCCTCCAAGACGGCCCGGTTCTGCACGTGGTGCGTGAGCACTACGGTCTTGCTGCCCATCGTCAGGCCGCCGGGCGAAGCTCCCCCGGTGCCGAAGGAGGCGCCGATTCCGCCTCGCCGGCCGAGGGTCACCTTCTGTTTGTGCGTGGTGATCAGCACGTCGATCAACGTGGGGATGGCCTCCGCATTGCCCAAATGCCGAAGCGCCCTGGCGGCCCGATTGATCCGCGTGTTGTCCTTGCTCCGCAGCTGAAGGATGAAGAACTGCACGGCCTCGTGGTTCTCCGCCGCTTTGAGATGATCCAGGCAAGTAAGGGCCACCTCTTCGACCGGCTCGGTCAGCGCCCAGGCGGCCAACACCCGCATGGCCGCCGGGGTGCCGATGTGGGCCAGTGCCTCGATGAACAGCATCCGCCGTTGGTCGTTGGCCGACTCGGCCCGGAGGGCCTCGGTCAGGGCCGTCACGGCGTTGGGGTCGCGGATGGTACGGATATTCTCGACGGCCATCCCGGCTCGCGGGCCGTTGAGCCATCGCCGCCACAGGGCAAGTCTACGGTTCCATTGGCCTTCGGCTTCCTTCCGCTTCTTCTCGGCCTCTTTGAGCTTCACCTCCTGGGGCGTACGCCAGCTGCTTTCGTACCAGACGTAGCCCTGCTCCTTCATGAACTGTTCCTGCGTCTTCCATTGGCCGTCGATCCAGCCGTAACCCAACGCCCGCCGCGCCGGGGCATGGTCCGGATCCAGCTGGACAATGCGCTCCAGATGCCGCTCCCGCTCGGCCGCGAGATGGTGTTGGCGGCACCATTCGGCCAGCTCCCATTGGCCTGCCACCGTATCCGGGTAGCGGGGTCGGATCCGCTCGTACTCGATCTTCTCCGGCCGCAAATACGTCCGGGTTTCGACCTGGGAGGCATCCAGCGTGATTTCCACGCCACCGTCCGTCTTGACCCTGTAGGTCTTCCGCGGGCGCTCCTCAGGGTTTAACAGCTCGCCAACCAGTCGGCCCCCATGGCGAAGAACAAACACGTACCGGTCGGCCTGCGCGTCGCCTGGCCATCCAGCCCCAAGCATGGCGGCCAACGTCACCAGGACACCCGCCCACTTCGCCTCTTTGCCCAGCCATTCGCCCATCCAACCCACCTGAGCGCACCCTGCTGGATAATGCCTCGAAGTCGATCCCCGTCACCGCATAAAGCCCACCGGCCGCTCGTCCCCGGAACCCGCCATCGCGGCCTCCCACGGGCGATTGCACCGGCGCCGTCTACTTCCTAGTATTCTATTCCTAGTATACGGCCGCGGACCAAAGACGGCCAATGGGCCAGTATGACCTCAGGAGTGCCCACGATGAGCGAAGTGCCCGATCAGCACCGCGCGGCTGCCCCCCAGGTGGTCCGTTGCGCGGTGATCACCGTCAGCGACAGCCGGACGCTGGAGACCGACAAAGGGGGCCAGGCGATCGTGGATCTGCTCTGCGAAGTGGGCCACCAGGTCGTCGAACGGTCGATCATCCCCGACGATCCACACCGGATGAAGGAATTGATCGGCCGGTACCGGCTCCGCGAAGACGTGGACGCCGTCCTCTTGACGGGCGGCACTGGACTGAGCCACCGGGACCGGACCGTGGAGACGGTGACCGAGCTGCTGACCAAGACGCTGCCGGGTTACGGCGAGCTGTTCCGGATGCTGAGCTACCAGGAGGTGGGATCGGCGGCCATGCTCAGCCGTGCCGTGGGGGGCGTGGTAGGCCGAACCGTGTTGCTGACCATGCCGGGCTCGCCAGCGGCCGTGCGGCTGGCCATGGAGAAGCTGATCCTCCCGGAATTGGGCCACCTGGTGCGCGAAGCCCGCCGCTGAGCCGGCTGTGTACAGCCCGATCGGGGTGACGACCCACATCAGACAGGCTGCCCAGTTGGGAACACTGCCGGCTCGGGGAAAAACCGTAGGGCAAGCGTGTCGCTTGCCCCGAACGTCAAAAGTCGCAGGGTGAGCGTTCTCACATGCCCCGAACCTCGGGAATGCGTCTGGCAGACAGTTTGGGGACTCGTGGACACTTGGGGTTGACCAGGTAGGCGGGCCGCTCTTGTGGCGCGGGGCGCGGAGCCGCTTGGCGGAGCGGGAAAGCCAAGCTAGGGGAGGCTGCCCGCCACGGCGACACTACAGGTGAACAGCCGCAGCCTTGACGGGGTACTTGGCCACCAGTTCTGGTGGCAACAAGTCACCGAATGACCCATTGTGATCCGTCTGGGCAGACGTTACGTATTAGCTATACTGTATAAGCTATGCACGCCGGGCCGGGATCGTCCGGCCCTTTGACACGCCTTGGTTCCTTCCAGTAACCCCGGAGCAGTTGCCCGATGAACGAGCAGCAAGGTCGTGCCATGATCGAGGCCGAGGGGCTGACAAAGTTCTTCGGCGATTTCGCGGCCATCGAGGACGTCACTTTCAAGGTACATGAAGGTGAAGTGGTGGCATTCCTTGGGCCCAACGGGGCAGGAAAAAGCACTACGATGAAGCTTTTGACGGGCTACCTTGCCCCCTCAGCAGGGGTGGCACGGATCGCTGGGCATGACATGGCCGTAGATCGCTTGGCCGGTTCGGCCCATTTGGGCTATCTGCCGGAGAACGGCCCGCTTTATCCGGACATGAGCCCCCGGGCGCTATTGGAGTTTTTCGCCGATGCCCGGGGGATGGATCGCCGTGCGAGGCGAGAGCGGGTCGAGGCGGTCATCGAGCTGTGTGATTTGGGGGCTGTGGTGGGCAAGCCCATCGCCAAGCTGTCCCGAGGGTACCGCCAGCGGGTGGGGATGGCCCAGGTGCTGCTGCACGAGCCGGACGTGCTGATCATGGACGAGCCCACCGCGGGACTGGATCCGAATCAGATCCACGAGGTGCGGGAGACGATCCGCAAGCTGGGCCGGGACAAGACGATTCTGCTCTCGACGCACATCCTCCAGGAGGTGGAGGCGATGGCCCGGCGGGTACTGTTCATCGACGAGGGGCGTCTGGTGTACGACGGCCCGGTGGACGAGCTGACCCGAGACGGAAAGGGCCTGGATGAGTGGTTTCGCGAGCTGACCGGGGCGGGGGCCGGATAGGCTCGGGCGCCGCGGTGCGTTGGCAGCGAGATCGAGGTCCCGGTTCGAAGGCCACCAGAAAGCGGTAGGAACCATGAATACGAAGGTTTTGCGAGCGGTTTTCAAACGGAATTTTGTCTCCTATTTCGCCAACCCTACGGGCTAT
>DQVB01000097.1 GCA_015661985.1 Planctomycetota bacterium
CACGGTGTGACGAATGACAGATAACCTGACACCGGAACAACGCAGCTACTGCATGTCCCGCATCAAAGGGAAAGATACGGGACTCGAGAGAAAAGTGCGGTCCGAACTGCACAAACGCGGGCTGCGGTTTCGTAAACACGTTAGGGACTTGCCGGGCAAACCGGACATAGTTTTCCCGAAGGCCAGGGTCGTCGTTTTCGTAGACGGCGACTTTTGGCATGGATATCGGTTTCCGACGTGGGAACACAAGGTGTCGGAGTTTTGGAAGGAGAAGATCAACAAAAACCGCGAGCGTGACCGGAAGAATTTCCGGAAGCTGCGAGCGATGGGATGGCGTGTCATCCGGTTATGGCAGCATCAAATCAAGCAGCATTTTGAGAGTTGCATCACAAAGATTATTGCGGCCGTGAGGGACTCGCGGTCAGAGGAGAATCGCTGATTGCGGGAAAGATGAAATGAGCTTCCGCTTCTGGGGACGAATCGGGATCGCGCCCGGCGTGAGTCTGAACTTGAGTAAGTCGGCCGGCTCACTGTCGTTCGGGCCGCCTGCCTGTGCGGGCGAGCCGCACGCAGACAGGCGCGGGGCGAAGTTCACCATCGGTCCGAGGGGCAAGCGGGCCACGGTGGGCATTGATGCTCGCCATCCATGGCTCACACCCTTCGGGCGCAACCTTGCAGTTGCGTCCACACGGCCGGCGGCCATCCAGCGCCCCAGTCTCCTGGGCCTTGGTCTTTGCGGTATCCGCTACTTGCGGTTTTACCTCATATCGTACACCAGGCGTAGCGCCCGCACCGCGTGCGGGCCCCGGTATAAGGCACACCGCTGCGGGGGCCTGCGGCAAACAGGCAACGCAGGCCAATCGCCTCTGTTGGGGAAAGGCTTTTGGAACCGGGCGGCTGGATATTGCTTTTCCGGGCCAAGCGAGTGCAAAAACCCGAGGCGGCCGAGGGAGGATATGGAGGGCTATCGGCTTGTCTGGAAAGGATTATCCGCCGCGGGGGTCCTGCCGCGGCGGGTTGCTCGAACCGGCGAAGGTTATCGGGCTAACGATGGTCCCCGCAGGGATGGACTTAAACCAATTCCTTCTTGGCACCGATGAGGGTGCGGAGTCGTTCGGCCAGCAGCGCGGCATCGAACGGTTTCTTGAACGTTTCGTTGATGCTCGATCGATCGAAGCTGATCGAGCTGCCGTCGTCCGGCAGCAAGGCGATGAGGATCACGTCGGCGAATTCGGAGTTGCGCCGCAGGTTCTGGCAGATCTGCAGCGCTTCTGTCTTGCCGATGGAGAAATCCACGATGATGCAATCCGGGTGGAAGCTCTCCACCTGGATCCCCGCATCGAAACCGCTGGCGGCAACCGCCACCTTGAACGACTTTTCCACAGGCAGCTGCCGTTTGAGGTTTTCGATGAGCACCTGGTCCTGGGCCACGATCAACACCTTGGCCATGGCCTCGTCTTCCAGGTCCCCCAGGGGCATACCGTGTTCTTTGAGGAACTTGATCAGATACTCTCGGGGGATGCGGCGGTCCTGGGATCCAGGGATGCGGTATCCCTTGAGGCGCCCCGAATCGAACCATTTGCTCACCGTCCGCGGGGCCACCTTACAGATCTTGGCCACCTGACCAGTAGTGAAAACCTTCATTGCAGGCTCTCCGATATCTCACTCGCTATGTTTCGACTCCATTGCGCCGCGCCGGGCCGCGCGGCGCAACTCTTTAGCCCCCTGTCTGCGGATCGGACACTCGGAGTCGATCCATCGTGGCCGGCCATCGCCGGTGGGCCCGCCGCAGACATCTGGGTCGGGGCTGCTGGAAATCGCTTCGCGTTGGCTTTGGTTCAGCTCCCTCTGACCCGCGCCGTACTTATCAAATCGGCAACCGGGGTATCCGGAAGTCAGTGAAAATTCGTAAAATAGGGAAGCCGCGAAGCAACTGGCCCAGTACGAATGGCACGACTACTCGGAACACCTGCTCAGCCGGTTACCGGGCGGGAGGAGAAACGCGCAGACAGTCTGCCGCGAGGTGCATCGCACAGACTGATCGAGGCAGGGCCGTCCAGGCAAGTTTCCCCCCTTCAGTGCGCTTTCCAGCCGTCTGGACACGTCGCGGGCAGACGGTCCGCCGGCGAAAGAAAGCCCTCCGAGAATAGTTTCGAATCCGCCTGGCGTGCGACTTTAGAAAGATTAACCAGTCGTAGCGGCTTGCCCGAACCTTGCGCCATTACCCGCGCTGGCCGCTTTCTCAGCACAACCGGACCAAGCTGTCGGCGCCTCGGGCAGCCCCTCACACCCAGCGGATGGGATCCCGTTCCTCACAGCTGCACCACACCTCCAATTCAGGGAAGGCGGCCTGGAGCCGCTGGGCCAGCTGCTCCACGGCGAACCGCTCGCTGGCAAAGTGGCCCGGCATGAGGAGCCCGATGCCCAGGGCTTCGGCTTCCAAGCAGGTATGGAAGCGGGTTTCGCCGACGAGCATGGCTTGACAACCGGCCAGATGGGCCTGCTCCAACAGGGCGCCGGCCGCGCCACAGGCGACGGCCACCGTGCGGACGCGGTGGGTGGGCGAACCGACCAGCTGAATCCGCTCCACTTTCAGCGCCCCTTTGACCCGCTGGGCCAGTTGATCGAGCGTGGCGGGTTGCGAAAGTCGTCCCCGGCGGCCCGTGCCGCCAAGTTCTTCGCCCGGCACCAGCGGGGCGATCTCTTGCAGCTGGAGCCGTTCGGCCAGCTGCTGGTTGATGCCTTCGGGGGCCGAATCAAAGGCCGTGTGGGGGCTGTAGACGGCCACCCGGGCGGCGATCAATTCCAGCAGCATGCGCCCCGCCGTGGTCTGGGGCGTCAAGCGCCCCAGCGGCCGGAAGGGCAGCGGATGGTGGCTGACGATCAAGTCGGCCCGCCGGGCCACCGCTTCGGCTGCTGTGCTGGGCGTGACGCTCAGACAGGTCATCACCCGCTCGGCCGCGCCGGCCGGGTCGCCCACCAGTAGCCCCACGTTGTCCCAGGATTCGGCCAGCCGGGTGGGGGCCAGATCTTCCAGAAAAGCGGCCACCTGTTCGATGCGGGTCACGGGATCGGTCTCCAAAGAAAGGTGTCTTGCCCGGGGGGAAAGCTGCCATGCCCTCCTCCATAGGGGTGGATAGCTCCAGCATTATAGTAGAGCAAGGGAGGCGATGGAGCCAGGAGGCCCGCAGGTTTCCCCCTGTGTTCCACGCTCCGGAGGGGACGGCATTGATCATCGGTCTGGTTTGCAACCTAAATCTTTTGTCGGCAGCAGGTTGCGCCGTCGACATGCGGCCATCCCTCCGTTCTGGGGGGCTCGCAGGTACTGGAAAAGCTTGGCGCCGAGGGCTATAATCCGGTGGCGTCTCAGTACCGGGCAATCATCGCAGATGGTCATGTCATCTCCACAACGTGGCCTGGACATCCAGGGCTGGCCGAGCCCTGTCGGTTGATGCGTTCTCCAGTCGCTCAAGTCGCGTCTTGTACGGTGAGAGGAGGCGAGGGGCGGGATCGCGGTGGGCCGGAAGGGCCGGATTCGGATGCAGCTTTCCGGCCCAACAGGGACCACGGACCTGGTTCGTAGGCACGTGAAGTAGGGAGGGCTCGATGACGGCACCGGTAGCAGAAGCACAAATCCCTTGGGAATCCGTAGCCGGATTTCCCGAGGCGCTGAAGCCGCTCCGCGAGCGGCTGTTGGCCAATCTGGTGATGATCGCGCAGATCCCCGCCCCCACGGGCGAGGAGGCGCGGCGTGTTCGTTTTCTGTTGGACCGCTTCGTCGAAGCCGGCCTGAGTGACGCGGCGGCCGACGACGCGGGCAACGCCGTGGGGCGGCTCACGGGCAGACGGGGAAACCGGGCGATCATGTTGGTCTCCCACCTGGATACGATCTTCCCCGCCACACGGAGCCACGAGGTGACGGTGGAGGCCGATCGCGTCATTGGGCCGGGCGTGGGGGACAACGCTTTGGGGCGGCCATCGTGTCCCTGATGC
>DQVB01000346.1 GCA_015661985.1 Planctomycetota bacterium
CCCCGCGGCCAGCCTGCTCCAGCAGTTGGGCGTAGGTCTTTTTGGCCTGCTCCAGTCGGCCCGCTCGCGCATAACAGACGGCCAATTGGCCCAGGGCTTCAGCCACCTTCGTCCCCGCCCGGTGACGGGCCAAGTACCCTTCCAAGGGACCGATCGCCTCAGCATAACGGCGGCGGTCGATCAGCAGAAAGGCCTGAACCAACTGTGCTTCGGCATGAAGCGGCGATTGGGGGTTGTCCAACAGGGGCGACAACTGGGCCAGGGCCTCGTCGTGGCGCCGGAGCCCGCGATAGGCAAGGGCCAGCAGGTAATGGGTTTCCGCATCGGCCGCTCGGGGATCGGCGGCCAAGGGCTCGAGGATCTCCGCAGCCCGTGCATATTGGTGCCGCTGCACCAGCGAATGGGCCAACAGCCGCTGGACGTCAGCCAACCGCGGGCTTCGGGGGAATTGGCAACTGAACTGGTCGGCCAGCCCATCGACGGCCGCGTGGTCCCCGGAAACCAAGGCGGCTTCCAGCTTGCCACGGAGGGCATCCTCCCGATAGGGGTCCCCCGGGCCGGAAACCCCCAGCACCTGGTCGAACTGGGCGGTGGCCCGCGCCGGATCGCCGGCCCGCAACAGCGCGTATCCGGCGTGGAGCCGGATGGCGGGCAGCAGTTTGTGCTCGGCGGCATCGGCGGCGGCGGCCAGCAGTGTGTCGGCTGCCGTCTCCCAGTCGGCCCGGGCCTTTTGCGCCAGACCGAGCCAGAAGCGGGCTTCGATGCCCACACGAGCATCGTCAGCGACCGACCGGAAGGCCTCTTCGGCTTCTTCCAGACGCCCCAGTTTGAACAGGGCCCAGCCTTGTCCCAAACGGGCTGCCGATCGGCGGGGGCTGGTGGCCAACCGAGTCTGGAAGGCATCCAGGACCTCCAGCGCCTCGGCAAACCGACCTTGGGCGTACAGCAGGGCACCCAGCCGGTACTGAGCATCGTCGGCCAAAGGGCTGGTGGTCTTGGCCGCCACGGCCAAAAACAGCCGTTCGGCTTCAGCCCGCTTGCCCAGCTTCTCCAGCGCGCAGGCCAGTCCATATCGCGAGCGGTCTTGGTGCTTGGCTTGGGGGAATCGGTCAAGCGTACGACGGAACCAGGCTTCAGCCTGTTCGTATCGGCGTTCCTCCAGGGCAATCTGGCCGAGGTACGCCAGGGCGTAGGCGCTGAGCGGGTCGTCCGGATAGAGTTGTTCGAACGCTTCCAGCCGCTGCCGCGCCCGTTGGTAATCGCCGTCCAGGAAGGCGGCTTCGCCAGCGCGGAACCGAGCTTGCCGAGCGTACCGGCCGTCGGGGTCACGCTCCAGATAGGCTTGAAAGCGGGTCGCCGCGGCATCGTGCCGGCCCAGCTCCATCAGCGTCTCACCCCAGAAGAACCACGCCGTCGTGGCCCGCGGGTGGTCGGGGAATCGTTCCAGGAAGGACTCGAACGCCTCGGCCGCCAGCTTCCAGCGACGCTGGCTGTAGTGGGCCGCGGCCAAGGCGTATTGGTCGTCACCCTCGTGGGCACGGAGCGGCGCTGTCGTCATAGCCGCCGCGGCGACCACAAGCGCTGGCACGAAGTTGCCACAGAATGGCCTGCCTCCCAAGCAAAGCATGGGTCATGGAAACCTAGGCCGAATGGTCCACGTGGTAACGGCGTTGTGGGTTGTTCATCGAAGGAACGTCCCCATCGAGGTACGCGGGAGCCGGTTTGGGGGCACCCGACCGTTTGTCCGGCCCTGGCCCAAGGTGCGGGCACCGTGAGGCTGCCCGGAACATCGGGCGTGTCCGCCCAACGGCCTGCGCCCTCCCAAGAAGGAGAAAAACCCGGCGGCCATGGTCGGTGGATGCCATTGCCGCCGGGAATCACCCCCCCTCAGACCGCTTTCCTTTTTGGCAACGATGCTGTGCCGCCCACAACCCCCTCAATACTCACTGCCGATGCCTCCCTCGACGTTGCCGACCAGATGGAAGTGGTTGTGGTCGATGTAAATGACCTCCTGGGCATCCTCGTTGACGATCGTATAGGGCACGGGCCATCCGACGCGCGTGACCTCCGTGAAGTAGATCGTGCACTTGTAGTGAGCATGGTGCAGTTGGGCGGGGCCGATGAGCGGATAGACTCGCGGAGGATCGACATAGTCGGCGATCGGCTCCACGATGATCCGCACATTGTTCCGTTGCACTTCGTGCAAAAAGGGCAGTCCCCCTTCCAGGGGTCGGGCTTTCTCCAGGGCCCGCATGATCTCATCCTGCGAGGGCGGGTCCAGGGCCATGGGAGGACCGCCCTCGGTGATGGGCCCCAGGATGGGTACCGTCTCGTATCGCTCCTTGGTCCACGCCCGGTCCTCCAGTTCATCCTGGAAATAGGGGCTCACGGGGATGGGAATCACCGTACCCGGCTGGCCGACCGTGGGTCCGAACTGGGCGCAGCCGGTGGCGCCAGCCAGGACCACGGCGGCCAAAGCGGCCACGAAGCCGGAAATCGTTGTCCGTCGCATGGAATCGCACCTCGAATACAACTGTTCGAGAATCGGTCACCCCGGCGGGCCGGGCCTCTGCAGACCCGGCCGACATGCCACATTGCGGCCGTTTCCGGGGGGTAGCTACATTACTTATCGTGTCAATTTGTGCCGGACTTGCGGGTTTTTCGGCTGGTAGGGGATTGATCGGTCGTTTCTCGTTGGCGGCTTCAGCAAATGGTTGCACCAGCCATGAAAAAGCCCCACACCGGCCGGGCTGGTGCAGGGCGAAGGGGAACGGCGCTGTCAAAGTGCCGATCAAACCGGGGATCGTGCCACGGCGGCTGGGGCCGGCCAAGCCGTGCTGTCCTGCCCCCAACAACCCCAGGACCTCTCAGCGACGATGCTTCCAGGGCGGCCGGAACAGGCCGGAAATGGGACCGCCGCGGGTACCGCCGTCGTCGAAGTCCAGATGCCACCAGCCGTCGTGCCATTCCAAGACCACCTTACGCCAACCCAAGGGCACCTGCGGGTAAGGGTAGAACGGTCCGATGTACGGCCACGCCGTCGGAGAATACTGTTTGGGATAGGTCAGAGCAGCGTAGTTCGGGTAGGCGGCATAGCTCGGCCACGCGTAGCTGGGCAAATGCGGTTGGTCGTAGCGCGCCGGGGCAATCCCGCCGCCAGCTGGCGCCACGTACTGGGGCACCGGCTGGGCGCCGGTCACCGGCATCGGCTGCTGCATGTAGTAGCCCACCGGCACCATGGGGACCGCAACCATCCGTCGCTGCGGAGACGGCCTGGTCGGCGCCGCCGGACGGGACGGGATCCGCTTGGCCGTAACCCGTTTGTTCCGCTCGGCTTTGGTCATCGCGTAAGACCGCCCCGTGGCCACAACCTGCTGAGCCGGGCGTGCGGTGAAGGACGACGGAACCGGATCGGCCGACGGGATCGCCCGCAAGCTCTCGCCCTCGCTCAACTGGAGCTGCGCATTCGCGCTCCGGGCCAACCGCTGGGCCATCGGCAGGCTGGCCATCCGGGCGGACCGCCCCGCGGTGCTCCGGCTGACCGAAGGGACCATCAAATCCGTGGAAATCGGCTGCTCCCGCGGGTCGGCCCGCAAGGCCCTGGGGCTCTGGTGAAGGACCGCGGCTGGCGTGCTGACCGTCAACTCATTCACCACCCGGTCCACGCCCGGCGTCTGAGCAACGAGCATCCCGGCCGCTTCCAGCTGCGACTGGCTGGAGACGCGCCCGGAAAGCCATACCGTGCCGTCCTGGACCTTCACGGCAATCCTGAAACCCTGCAGCTGGCCGCTTTTGCGGAGGTTGGCCGCGATCTGCTCGGCCAGCTCTTGGTTCCCCCCCATGGCCAAGACAGGCACCACCGCGGTGAACGCGGCAACTACCATCCCAACTAACAAACGTCGCATGCTTTCCCTCCTGTTTGGATCAACCTCGTCGTGGGTCTAGGGTTTCTGGCTAGAACCCCAGCAACGGGACGGACCGGCTGATCGGACGAGGGACAGCCGCGAACCCATGGTGCCGGATGGCCACCCAGGTTGCGCGAGGCCCCCCTTTGACGCAACCTCCGCCTCCGTCGATTGCTGCCTGACTATAGGTTTCGGCCGCCGAATGCGCCGAAAGGAAGCTTTTTTTCGATTTTGCCACCGCTTCGGGTCATGTCGCGTAGACCTATTGTTCGGGTGGTGACCTAACTGACGACAGCAACGATGGTTGCGACAACCCAACCGGCCCCCAGGAAGGCCTCTTTGCCCGCCCGACGCGCCGCTGTGGCGGGCCTCCAGCGGCGCTGGTTTTGGCCCGCAAACCTCGCCGTTTCCACACAACCGCCCGGACCGGTAAGGTCACTACGCCGACAGGTTTTTCATAACATGCGCCCAGCGTGCGCGTATGCCTTGCGTTGTGCCCACAGGCTGAAAGGACCCCCGTGGCCTTGGCGCCGAGGGCAGCCGAGGGCACGGAAGCCTTTGGGTCCGGGCGGCAGGCTGGGAGCCTGTCCCACGTTGGGGTCGCCGCGCG
>DQVB01000126.1 GCA_015661985.1 Planctomycetota bacterium
CAGCGCGACCCGCCCCAGACGGCTCGGGGCCCACGCCGTCGTGCCGGCCGGCGGGCCGAGCCGCAGAAGCCGTGACGGCCGGCACACCTTGGGCGGTCGGTCCAAAACCAACCCCGCACGCCAAAGACGGTATGCAACCGGAATCTGATTCCCCCATTGCGTCGTCGTGCCGGCTTCGGATCGTCGTTCGTGGCCTTCCCGCTGCGTGGCATCGGTAGCGGCCGATCGCTCAGAGCGTGTCTTCAACTGGGGAGGGCGAGCCGCCCCAGCCAAAGATGCTCGGGAATTCCCCGCTCTGCGGGAGCTGAATCGGTTGGAAACCAGTGGGCAAAGTGCGACCGTTCTTGTGGCGCAATTGCTTGTGCCAAAAACGGCAAAAGCCGGGCTTACTGGGCGAAACTCTGCGCTGTTGAGTCAAGTTTTGTACAGGTTGTTCTATACTGCCTCACATGCGGCAGTTGGTCTGAGGCGCAGCCCCGCTAGAGTCCCGCCACTTGCACATGTGTGCCCCGTGCGCTGGTCTTGGGTTGTGCGTGGCAGGCTGGAAGCGTGCCACGCATTGGGCAACATGGCGACCCTCGCCAGCCCGCATTGACGGAGTAGCTCGGAGGGCGTAGGCTAATATGTTTCGGGCCGGAGCCAGTGGGGTTGCCAGCGTAGCTCAACCGGCAGAGCACAGCATTCGTAATGCTGGGGTTGTGGGTTCGAATCCCACCGCTGGCTATTGCAGCCCGCCAAGGTGATCACTCTGGCGGCCTTATTTCCTCCTATTTAGGGGCATCCCCGGCCCGAGACAGGACCGAGTTGGCGGGGTTGCGTGGGTTTTTCTGGTTTCACTCTGAGGAGCCGTTCCGATGGCGCAGGGCGTTGAAGCGGAGGTGAAAGAACAGATTCGCCAATTGGTCCTCGTGGATAGTGCTTTCGGGCCACGCGAGATTGCCGAATTGGAGGAGTCTATGGCGGGAGACTTTTCCAATTTCCGCACCTTTCGCGTGGCCGTGGCGGAGCTGGAGTCCCAGGAGGACGAGAGCCCGGCACGGAACGTTCGTTTGGGGGTATGTCTGTACCTGTTAGGCCGATATCGGCGGGCCCTCATGGTCCTGCAGCGGGGCGACGGTGGGGCCTTGGCCCACTACTATATGGCGAAATGCCAGTTTGCGATCGGCAATTATCCGGAGGCCGTGGCCAGCTACGAGAAGGCGCGGCGAGCCGGCTACGATGCGGATCAGTGCGCACTGGGGCGGGCCGAGGCGTTGCGGTACGCCGGGGACGCCCAGGGAGCGTTGAAGGTGTTGGACGGCTTGTCCGGGGCGGTGGAGCAGACGGCCGAGTATCTCTACCAGCGGGGGGCGACCGTGGCTGCTCTGGGCGGAAACCCCGAGGAGGTTGTGGCCCTCTATGAACGGGCGGTGACGGTGGACAAGAACCATTCGGGGGCCCTGTTCGGCTTGGCCCTGGAGAATGACCGCCGGGGGAACGACGATACGGCGTTGGAGCTCTATCGCCGGTCGGTGAACCGTTTTCCGCCCCACCTGGGGGCGCTGTTGAACCTGGGGTTGCTCTACGAGGATCGGAATCACCATGACCGGGCGATGCAATGCTACCAGCGGATCCTGGACGTGTATCCCAATGAGCCGCGGGCGAGACTATTCTTCAAGGACGCCCAGGCCTCCGGCGACATGTACTACGACGAGGATGCCCAGAAGCGGCGCGATCGGATGACCCAGATCCTGAATATCCCGGTCACCGATTTCGAGCTGTCCGTGCGCAGCCGCAACTGTCTGCAAAAGATGGGCATCATGACGCTGGGTGATCTCTGCCGGTGTACGGAGCAGCAGTTGTTGGCCAGCAAGAACTTCGGTGAGACCAGTCTCGTGGAGATCAAAGAGATGCTTGCTTCGAAGGGCCTGAGGCTCGGCCAATTGGCCCCGGAGCGGCGGATGGAGGACTTGGACACCGAAGTCCTTTCGGCCGACGAGCAGGCTTTGTTGGCTCGTCCCATCTCCGACTTGAACCTGTCGGTGCGGGCCCGCAAGTGCATGAATCGCCTGGGACTGACCACCATCGGCGAGCTGATCCGCCTGACGGGCGACGATCTGTTGGAATGCAAGAACTTCGGGGTGACCAGCTTGAACGAGGTTCGGGAGAAGCTGGCCGCCCACGGTCTGAAGCTCCGTGGCGAGTGATCCGCCCAGCTTGGCTGGAGGCCGCTGGTCGGTTGCCCGGAAGCGACGGCTGGAAGCGGTGTTGGCCCAGGCCCCACAGGAGCGATGCACGGACCGTTTTCCTTCCAAGTGCACCACGTCGATGCCGGCTCGGCCGCTCGCCGCGCCACCTTCCGTACCCCCCACGGCCCCGTCGAAATGCCCGCCTTCATGCCTGTGGGCACCCAGGCGTCGGTGAAGGGCATCGAGGTGATGCAGTTGCGCCGGACGGGCACTCAGATGATTCTGGGCAACACCTATCACCTTGTGCTGCGACCCGGGGAAGACGTGATCCACCAGCTCGGCGGCCTCCACCCGTTCATGGGCTGGAACGGGCCGATCTTGACCGACAGCGGGGGGTTCCAGCTGTTCAGCTTGGCCCGAATGACCGAGGTGACCGACCAGGGAGCCACGTTCCGCTCGCACATCGACGGCCGGCTGTTGCATCTGAGCCCCGAGCGGGTCATCCAGATCCAGGAGGCCTTGGGCAGCGACGTGGCCATGGTGTTGGACCACGTGGTGGGTCTGCCCAATTCGCCTGACCAGATCCGCGACGCCACCGAGCGGACCGTGCGCTGGGCCGCTCGCTCCAAAGCTGCCGCTCGGCTCTCCGACCAAGCCCTGTTCGGCATCGTTCAGGGCGGATTGGACGAAGATTTGCGCCTTTGGTGCGCCGAGAAGCTGACGGCCATCGGCTTCGACGGCTACGCCATCGGGGGGCTCAGCGTCGGAGAGGGCACGAGGGACATGTACCGCATCGTCCGCGCCACCGCCCCAGCCCTGCCCGCCGATCGCCCCCGGTATCTGATGGGCATCGGCCGCCCCGAAGATCTTCTGGAAGCCATCCGTTGCGGCATCGACTTGTTCGATTGCGTCATGCCCACGCGCAACGGCCGCAACG
>DQVB01000550.1 GCA_015661985.1 Planctomycetota bacterium
GGCGGCGTGGTGCGGGCCGGCGGTCGGCGGGGGCTGGGGCGCCGGTGCACGGGACCGAGCCGATGCGGGTGTATCGGTTCCCGGTGGCGGCAAACCGTGATATACGAAGCAGCAAAGGAGTCCAACGATGAAGCGCGAGGACGGAAAGGGTAAGCTGTCGAGGCGATCTGTGCTCGGAGGAGCGGCCGCGCTGGCTTCAGTGACGATCGTTCCCCGCCGCGTGCTGGGTGGTGCGGGGAACGAGCCGCCGAGCGAAAAGATCCAGCTGGCCGGCGTGGGCGTCGGCGGAGTCGGCCACGGCCAACTACAGGCCTGCGAGCGAGCCGGGTTCCGCATCGCGGCGCTGTGCGACGTGGATGACGCGTACGCCAAGAGATCCTATGACCGGTGGCCCGAGGCCAGACGTTACCGCGACTTCCGGGAAATGCTGGAAGCCGAGGATGACAAAATCGATGCCGTCTACTGCGGCACGCCCGATCATACGCACGCCATTATCACTTTGGCTGCGCTGCGGAAGAAGAAACATGTCTGCTGTGTCAAGCCGCTGACCCGAACCATCGCCGAATGCCGGACCGTGGTCCGTGCGGCCGAGAGGGCCGGGGTGGCTACCCAGGTAACGGCGTCGCCGAACACGACGGAAAAAGGCTGCCGTACCTGCGAGCTGATCTGGGCCGGGGCCATCGGTCCGGTGCGGGAAGTGCACATCTGGTCCAACCGTCCGTTGTGGCCCCAGGGGATGCTGCCGCCCGAGGACCACGACCCCGTGCCCTCGACCCTGGACTGGGATCTCTGGATCGGCCCGGCCCCCATGCGACCGTTCAAGGCCCATTGGCCAGAGGGCCACTACGCGCTGGAGATGTTGCAGAGCGTGCGGCGTGCACCGCGCACGGCCGTCTATCACCCGTGGAACTTCCGCGGCTGGTGGGACTTCGGCACGGGCGCGTTGGGCGACATGGGCTGCCATCACCTGAATACGCCGTTCCGGGCCTTGAAGTTGACCTACCCGACCCAGGTCACGGCATCGGCCACCAAGGTCTTCGACCAGACGGCACCGCTGGGTTCCATGGTCAGTTACGAGTTCCCGGCCCGCGAGGAGATGCCGCCGGTGCGCGTGGTGTGGTATGACGGTGGACTCAAACCGCCCTATCCGCCGGAACTGGAAGGCCGGCCGTTGCCCGCATCCGGTGAAATGTATGTGGGCGAAGAAGGCAAGATGCTGGGTGCCGCAATCCTGCCGGCCGAGCGGGCGAAGAAGTTTGCCGGTGTCCCCAAAACGCTGCCCCGGCGCGCGGGCACGTGGGGTGAATGGATGGAGGCCTGCAAGGGCGGCGGACCGGCCGGATGCGATTTCCCCTGGGCCGGCCTGCTCACCGACTTCGTGCTGATCGGCAACATCGCCATCCGCACCGGCAAGCCGCTGGCGTGGGATGGGCCCAACATGCGCGTGACCAACTGCGAAGAGGCCAACCGATACATCACCGAACCGTACCACAACGGTTGGTCTCTGGACGTGTGAGCGGGGTCCCTTTGCACGGCGCAGCTGGCCCGTCCGCCGCAGGGCGGTCGGCGGAAAACGCCATCTTGGATACCAGGCAGCTGCGGCACACCATGTGGTCCAGAGAGGAAGTTCAACCGGGAGCCATCAGGTCGTGAGCGCCGATGTGGACAAGACGTTGGTCACCGTGGCCACGTACAACGAAATCGAGAACCTCCCGAAGCTGGTGGAGGAGATCCTACGGGTCGCGCCCGAGGTGGACATCCTGGTAATCGACGACAATTCGCCGGACGGGACAGGGCGGTGGTGCGAGGAACGAGCTCGTGGCGAGCCACGCCTGCGTTGCCTGCATCGCCCGGGCAAGCAGGGACTGGGGTCGGCCATCATCGCCGGGATGCAGTACGCCATCCAGCACGGCTACCGGTACGTGCTCAACATGGATGCCGATTTCAGCCACCATCCACGCCACATACCCGACCTGATCGCCGGCATGGATCGGCCGGAAGGGCCCCCGGTGGACGTCATGATCGGCTCGCGCTACGTCTCCGGCGGCGCCATCGAAGGCTGGTCCTGGCGGCGCCACCTGATGTCCAAAGGGGTGAACCTTTACGCCCGTATCCTGCTGGGGCTGCCGACCAAGGACTCCAGCGGGGCCTTCCGCTGCTATCGCACCGAAAGGCTCCGGCGGATCGATTTCGAGCGGGTCCGATCGCGCGGTTACGCCTTCCAGGAAGAGATCCTCTGGTGGCTCAAGCGCGCAGGAGCCCGTTTCGGAGAGACGCCCATTGTGTTTGTGGACCGCCGGCAGGGCCAATCGAAGATCAATGCCCGTGAGGCGGCCGCGGCGCTGTGGATCATTCTCTGCTTGGGCCTGCGCAACCTCTTGCGGCGGTAACGCCGACCCGCGGCCGCACGCCGCCCCGCAGCGATGGATCGACGGTTATGACTGCCTTGAGCCACACCCTGCAATTCCGCGTTCGCTACAGCGAAGTGGACCAGATGGGCACCTACTATAACTCGCGACCGCTGGAATGGTTCGAACGCGGCCGCGTGGAACTAGTCCGCTCGCTCGGTATGTCCTATCGCGAAATGGAACAGCGAGGGATCCTGTTGCCGGTGCGCGAGGCGTATGTGCGCTTCCTGGGCCGGGCCGAATACGACGACCTCTTGCGAATGACCACCACGCTGACCATGCCTGGTCGCGCCCAAGTGCGGTTCGATGTGACCATCGACCGTGCCGACGACGGCCGCCCCGTGTGCCATGGCTGGACCGTCCACCCAGTGACCGATCGCAGCGGCCGCCCCATCCGGCCACCGCGCTGGCTGCTGGAATTGCTCGGACGGGGCTGACCGGCCCACGGACCGGGATGCGCACCGGCCCGCCACGGCCGGCCTTCCGCGGCGAACTCGTTCCACCCCGAAACCGATGACCGACGAATCGACTCCCGCCACCGCCGGGTGAGAACAGCGCCGGCTTGCATCCGTCGCCACAGGCAATTACGCTGGTGCATGCCTCCAGCCCATGCCACTACGGCCAAATCCTGGCTTTCTGGAAAGGTGCTGCCATGCGTTTACGGTGCTTTCCGAGCATTACCGGCGCGGCACTGATCGCAGTGTTGTGTCTGGGGCCTGTGTCGGCGCCCGGCCTCACCTACAAGCTGACTGTCTCCGCAGGGCGGCACGATAGGCATAACACGCCCGTGTGTGTGGTGCTGTGCGAGTCCGAGGTGCAGGCCAATCTCAACCCGGTGCTACTGGGCAAGGCGCGCGGGGTCACGCTCACGGACAGCCGAGGCAAGCGGCTGCCCGCCCAGCTGACCGGCCCTGGGCTGCTCGAGCCCGTTCCTCCCGGAGTGGTGGTGCGCGAGCTGCATTTCATTCTACCGGAACTGAGGCGCGGTGAGTCGCTGGAGTTGAAGGCCGAACTGGGTCCCGAGGCGCCTGCCGCGGAAGGTTTCCGCTGGCACGACAACGCCGGGATGTACGCCGAACTGCGCTACGGCGACCGGGCCGTGATACGATACATGTACGAGGCGCTGGACAGCTCATCGCCGGAGGCGCGCCAGCGCACGTACAAGGTGTTCCACCACCTGTATGACCCGGCCGGCACCCGGCTGGTGACCAAGGGGCCCGGTGGGCTTTACTCGCACCACCGCGGCTTGTTCTACGGGTTCAACCGCATCAGTTACGCCGACGTGGCCCGGGCGGATCTGTGGGGTTGCAGCGGAGGGGCTTACCAGTCGCACGAGGCGTTCCTCTCGCAGGAGGCGGGCCCGGTGTTGGGCCGCCACTGTGTGCGCATCGATTGGCACGGACCGGACCAGCGGGTGTTCGCCACCGAAAGGCGTGAGATGACCGTGTATGCTCCGGCCGGAGGACACCTGGTGGAATTCGCTTCGCGGCTGGAAAGCACGGTCGGACCCGTGCGCCTGGACGGCGACCCCCAGCACGCCGGATTCCAGTTCCGCGCGGCCCAGGAGGTGGCCGACGGCGACCAGAAACGGACCTGGTTCCTGCGCCCCGACGGACGAGGCAAGCCGGGCGAGACGCGCAACTGGAACAAACAGAACCCCGACCCTCGCACCGTGAACCTGCCATGGAACGCGATGAGTTTTGTCATCGGCGGCGTTCGCTACACGGCCGTCTATCTGGACAAACCGACCAACCCCAAAGAAGCCCGCTACAGCGAACGGAGCTACGGTCGTTTCGGATCATATTTCGAATATGACCTGGAACGGGATCGCCCGCTGGTCGTCAACTACCGCCTCTGGCTGCAAGAAGGCGAGATGACGGTGGCCCAAGCAGCTGCCTTGAGCGCCGATTTCATCGAACCACCGAAAGTCCTCGTGCACTGAGATGGTCGCTCGATGGCTCCGGCCAGCGATCGGTTTGTGGACCGTGGTACGGCGAGCTGGCGGGTGGCCGGAACCGCGATAACCTCTAGAGAAAGGACCTGATCATGAGACCTCCCCTGTTGCCGATCGTCTTCTGGGTGGTGGCCTGCGCTTTGGCCATGCCGCTGGCCGCGGCGGACAACACACCGCCGCCTGGCTTTACTGCGCTCTTCAACGGCAAAGACCTCAGCGGGTGGCAGGGCCTGGTGGCCAACCCGCCCAAGCGAGCACAGATGAGCCCCGACCAGCTGGCCGCCGCCCAGCGCAAAGCGGACCGACGGATGCGAGAGCACTGGCGCGTGGAAGATGGCGTGCTGGTCTTCGACGGCCGCGGCAAGAACCTCTGCACAGTGAAAGACTACGGAGA
The DNA here is from genome assembly GCA_015661985.1 of Planctomycetota bacterium. Classification (GTDB taxonomy): domain Bacteria; phylum Planctomycetota; class Planctomycetia; order Pirellulales; family Thermoguttaceae; genus SZUA-1497. The sequence goes on from DQVB01000550.1 coordinate 4,757, forward strand.
CTTCGAACTCTACGTTGATTGGAAGATCAAACCCAAGGGAGACAGCGGGATCTACCTCCGCGGTACGCCGCAGGTGCAGATCTGGGACTACCGTGACCACCCCGAAGGCTCAGGCGGCCTGTACAACAACAAGAAACATCCCAGCAAACCGCTGCGATGCGCCGACCGGCCTGTGGGCCAGTGGAATACCTTCCGGATCAAAATGGTGGGCGACAAAGTGACCGTATGGCTCAACGACCAATTGGTGGTCGATAACGTGGTCATGGAAAACTACTGGGAGCGCGACAAGCCCATCTACCCCACCGGTCCCATCGAACTGCAGAGCCACGGAAACACCCTCTACTTCAAGAACATCTACATCCGGGAAATCCCGCGCGAGGGCCCGTAGCCGTGCCCTGCTTCACCTGCGAAATCGCATGACTGAGCGTAACTGCTCACCGCCGGCTGGACGGCACACGCTTCCTGGGGCATCGGCTGCCGGGGACACAAGGTCGCCACCGAGATCGTTGGGCCTGCCCAAATGGCGTTCCTGCGCCACTGGCCCTCCGGACGAGCTCTCCAGCCATGCGGGAAACGTCGCAGGTGTCATGGTAAGCCACCACCAAACCACCGGGGCGTAGCCCGAGACGCCCTGCTCTACTCCGCGCACATAGGCAATAACGCTATGCTCGCGATCCAACACGTCGCAATGCAGAACGGCGGCGATGTACGGGCAATCAACCACAACTGGGGCCCCGAGAACGGCACGTCGGAGGGCAGTCCGCAGCTCACCTTGGGGGGTGACTGGTCTGCTTCGCAACATGACATACTTCACGTACTTGCGGGTAATCGGGGGACCGGCGGGTTCCCTCCGCCCACGGACAATTTCAATGGCGTGACGGTCGCCTGTACCCAGCAAAACGGGCGGGGTGTTCCGGGAAGTTGACCCGGACAACCTGTTTACCGAAGATGCCCCTGGTGCACGCCGCTCCGTAGGTCCTGTTGCGCCCGGGCTGGATATCACGATGCCATCTCTCTGGCACGCCGACGAGGAGGGCCGGAACGGAGATTTGTGAGACAACGACGGCGACGGCACCATCGGATTGGAGAGCGATTCATTTCACGATGTATTCCGAGATGGCGTGATTTTTCGCGACGCTCCTGCCGGAACTCCAGGGGATCGTGTTTGCCGCTGGTGCATATGTCGTTGGCCATCAGGTAGTCGTGGGCCATCTCGTGCCGACCTTCGGCATGATCCCAGAACCGGCCCACATCCTGGATCAACCTGCCCTCGTGGTCGATCAACACGTTGTCGATGGCCATCACCCCGCGGTCCCCATAACGGGTGCTGGAATCCCTCTGGAGCCACGCCAGCCGACGCTCGTTCAACTCGGCTTCCTCCCCAGTTCGCCTCGGTGAGGAAGCGGTTCAGGCACGACTGATCCGTGGTCATGGCGAACTTGCTGTTGATCCCCCGCACGGTCTTGCGCGCGGCGACCATCACCCCCGGTGAGGTATTCGGCCAAGTGCCGCCGCTCCGGCTCGCAAATCAAAAGCTCGCCGAACTGCTCGACCGGATCGCGAACCACACGTGGAAACGAAGTGATCCCTGGCATCGCTGCACACACCCTGATTCCCATGGCCACCTCAATCACTCTCCATTACATCCCAAACTCCCCATTTTTCCGAGGCCAGGGTGAAGTTTGCACAAGTCCAGTTCTAGCTCTCGTTGCGTTTTCGTTTTGTCGGGAACTCGTCGTATTAGCGCGCCGAAAACAACAGTGTGATTAGCTCCTTCCCTCGCGTAGCGGTACACAATTGTTTGGATTACCCAACCGCACGGTTCATGATTCGCCCAAGGCCTTTTCGGCCGCTTCGCGTAGGTAACGCTCGGACGGTTCAGTGCGTGTATCGCGCAGGTGGGCGTAGATCTTGGCAGCCAGGCGCTTGTTGCCGCTAGCGGCCAGTTTTTCGGCCAGCACGAGGCAATGCTTGGTGGCCTGGATGCGCTCCCAACCCCGTTGGACGTCGGCCGCGGCCAACAGCGCGTCGGTCGAAGCGGCATCACCCATGCGGGCCAAGCCCCATCCGGCGGCCAAGCGCACCTCACGGTCCGGATCGCGCAGTGCGTCGCGCAATGCCTCGGCCGACTGGCGGTCCTGTACGGCTCCCAGGCCCTGGATCACGTTCAGCCGGCATTTGCCTTGCGCCCTTGGAAGGGCGGCCCGGAACTGCTCGGCGGCGCCCTGGCGGATGGCAACCAGTGCCATGGTGGCGGGCTCCACCAACGTTTCATCCAACAGGAGCTTCCCCAATCCCGAGGCCGCCTCGGGCCCGCCGGCCCACTGGAGTTCCTGGCAGAGGAAGGCCTTCACATGGGCAGGCCGGTCGCTGGCCAGTTGTTCGGCCATCGCCTGGGAAAGTTCGCGGCGGGCGTCTTCGTCGCCCACGATCAACACATGGTTCGCCAGGCAGTGGAGGGCATAACGGGGCTTGGCGTCCTGGCGGCTTCCAGGTGGGCCCAGCATGTCGATGAGGCCCAGAACATTCTCGCGTCCACCTCCGTAGATGGCGGCGATTGCTTTCTCGATTCTCTCCTTATCGATCTTCTGGGTATACATGCCGCGGTCGTCCGGGTCGGGCATCTGGTCGACCAGCGCTTTCAACTGTTCAGTAGCAGCCATAGCGTGGTTCCTTTCGTTCGGGACAAGCTGGGGGGTCAGAGGCGCCACGGCGCGCGCAAGGGCTGGCAGACCAGCCGGTTGGCTTCCTCGTCGCCGACGATCTCCTCCTTGACCGGGTCGTACCGGATGACGCGTCCGGTGCGGATGGCGATGTTGGCCAGGTGCAGCAGTGTGGCCGTGCGGTGGGCCGCCTCGGCGTGTCCTCCGGGTTGGCGGCGCGTCTTGACTGCTTCGCTGAAACTGACGAGCGGTTCGGGGTCGGGCATTTCCTGGATCTTCTTTTGGTCTTCTTCGCCCAGATCGCTCAGGCTCACTTCGCGTGCGGATCGGCGATCGTAGGGAGGGCCCCATTCGCCACTGTCCATCACAAAGGTCAGCCCGTCGGCGAACTGCATTTCCACCCATCCCCACATGCCGCACGCTTCCGGATGGGCTGGCGGGGCGAACGCTTCCACGCGCACCGGGCTGGTGTGGTCTTTGGCGTACGTCCAGTTGACCGGGTCAAAGTGATGCTGGGCCATGTCGGCCAACCCGCCACCTTCGTAATCCCAATAGCCGCGGTGGGTGCCGCCGAAGCGGTGTCGGTGGTAGGGCCGCAGCGGCGCGGGGCCGCAGTACATGTCCCAGTCGAGTCCCTGGGGCACAGGTTCCACGTCATATCGCACTTGTCCGCTCCATTGGGCCACCTTCAGGCCACCCCGTTTGATGTGCACCGCTTTGCATTCCTTCAGCAGACCGCTGGCCATGATCTTATGAACGAGCACCCGTCTTGGATCGCGGCTGGCACCGAACCGGCCGTAGGTGCCGATCTGGAAGATCCTGCCGTAACGTCGCTCCGCCTCGACCACGGCTCGGCCTTCTGCGATGAACCGCGTCATCGGCTTTTCGCACAACACGTCTTTGCCCGCTTCCATGGCAGCGATGGAGACCAGGGCATGCCAGCCGGGATGGGTGGCGATGGCCACCACGTCGATATCCGGTCGTTCGATCACCCGTCGGAAGTCGGTCTCCACTTGTACGTCGCCCATGTATCGCTGGGCGACTCGTCCCGCCCGCCCGCGGTCCGCGTCGCAACAGGCCACGATGCGCACGTCGGGCCCGAGTCCGCGTACCGTTCCCGGCCCGCGGCCGCCGCAGCCGACCAGCGCCCCGAGGAGCGTTTCGCTGGGTGGGACTTCGGCGGCACCAGCCACCACGCGGCGCGGCACCAGCGTGGCCGCAGCCACCCCCGCCGCCGACGTCTGCAGGAAGCGCCGGCGAGTCGGTCTGGGAATTGAACTGTCCATCGAACACCTCCTTTTCATCCACGTTGACCGAGAATGACCGCCCTGTATTCTCGCCCCCGTCTTGGCCCCGGTAAAGAGGCCGACGCAGCCGTCGGCGGGGTTGACCTCCACGGTGCCGAGCGCAAAGATGAGTGCAGCTGTGGACGGGACAAGCGGACGGGGGAGGCCACGCCAGCCGCCCCGGATGCGCCACACCAGCAGGGCGTTGCGAGACCTTACAACCAGGAGTCGACCATGCAAAGGCGATCGTTCTTGAAACGCGCGGCTGTCGCGGTCGGCGGCACTGCGCTGGGTGCTCCCGATGTGCTGGGTGCCGAGGCAGCTCTGGCCACGCGCACCGCTGAGACGTCCGAGGGCATGCCCCGGCGCACGGTCGGACGGACCGGTATCCGTGCTTCCATCGTGGGCTTCCCCGGCTTGTGCCTGGTGCACGATGACCAGCGGCGATGCACCGAGGGGATCCGGGCCGCGTTGGAGCGAGGTGTGAACTACTTCGACGTGGCCCCCGCGTACGGCAACGGCGATGCCGAAACGAAAATGGGTATCGGACTAGATGGCGTCGATCGGAGCCGATACACGTTGGCTTGCAAGACCAAAATGCGCGACCGACAAGGCGCTCGGCAAGAATTGGAGCGTTCACTCCGCCGGCTCCGTACCGATCATTTCGACGTTTACCAGCTGCACGCACTGCGCCAACCGGCCGAGGTGCGCCGGGCCCTGGGACCAGGCGGGGCCATCGAGACGTTCTTGAAGGCCCGCGAGGAGGGGAAGGTCCGATTCCTCGGGTTTTCCGCGCATACGACCAAGGCCGCCCTGCTGGCCATGAAACTGTTCCGCTTCGACACGGTGATGTTCCCCATCAACTTCGTGGAATACTTCACCCTGGGATTCGGCAAACCCGTGCTGGAGCTGGCCAACCGGCAGGGCGCCGCGGTGCTGGCCATCAAGCCCATGTGCCGCGGGGCGTGGCCGGAAGGGGTCGAGCGGACGCGGCGCTGGTGGTACCGGCCGGTGGAAGACGACCGGGAGATCGACCTGGTTCTCCGTTTTACCCTTTCGCAACCTGGTGTGGTGTTGGGCATGCCGCCCGCCTTCCTCGATCTTGCCCAGAAGGCTTTCGAAACGGGACGGGCGTTTCGCCCTATCCAGGAGGACGAAGTGGAAACCCTGCGCAAGCTAGCCGCCAGCTGCCTGTCCATCTTCCGCCGCGAAGAGGAACGGGTGGCCCGCGGGCTGCCTGCCGACGAACCGCTCTATGCCGACAGCCCGCACGAAACCTGTCCGTGCGCCCACGCGTGACGGCTCCCCCACAGCACCCATACGAAATCGCCTCCCCCTGACATACCGCTATTCCGCCGGCGGCTCCCGGAAGGGCCACTGGGGGCCCAGGCTGTGTCGCTGCAGGTGGGTCAGGCTGGCGATCCCTTGGCGGGCCAGCTGCAGCAGCGCCCCCAACTGTTCGTCGGTGAAGGTGGCCTCTTCGCCGGTACCCTGGATCTCCACGAAGCGGCCGCTACCGGTCATCACCACGTTCATGTCGACCGAGGCGGCCGAGTCTTCCTGGTGGTCGAGGTCCAAGAGCGGGCGGCCGTCGACGATCCCCACGCTCACCGCCGCCACACTGTCGCGCACGGGAAGCCCGTTCGGATCGGGCAGCTCGTGGCGGATGGCCTGCAGGGCATCGACCAAGGCGACGAAGGAGCCGGTGATGCTCAGAGTCCGGGTACCTCCGTCGGCCTCCAGCACATCGCAATCCAGGACGATGGTGCGCGGGCCAAGGCCTGCCAGGTCGGTCACGGCGCGGAGGCTGCGCCCCACGAGCCGCTGGATTTCACTGGATCGCCCGTCGACTCGTCCGGCCCGTTCGCGGCGTTTCCGCGGGCTCGTGCTGCCGGGCAGCATGCTGTACTCAGCGGTGACCCAACCCCGGCCTGGTTCGCTCATCCAGGGCGGCACTTCCGCCTCCACGCTGGCCGTACATAGCACCATCGTGCGGCCGGCTTGGATGAGCACGCTGCCCGGGACGGCGCGCGTGAAGCGGCGCGTGATGGTCACCGGGCGGAGGGCGTCGGCAGGCCGGTTGTCGCTCCGCATCGCTGAGAGCTCCAGTCAGCTGTGACGACTCGAACGGGCCGCAGCGGTGCTCCGGGCTACGGGCCCTCGCCGTTGAGGATCCAAACCAGGATGCCTTTCTGCAGATGCATGCGGTTTGCAGCCTGCCGGAGGACGATGCTCTGGGGGCCGTCGATCACCTCGTCAGTTACTTCTTCGCCGCGGCGGGCCGGCAGGCAATGCATGAACACGGCGTCGCGGGGGGCGCGGCTCATCAGCTCGGCGTTCACCTGATAGGGGCCGAAGGCGCGGCGCCGCTTTTCCGCCTCAGCCTCCTGCCCCATGCTGGCCCAAACGTCGGTGTATACGGCAATGGCGTCCCGCACGGCCTCGCCGGGGTCGGTCGTCACGGTCAGTTCCAGTTGGGGGACTTCCCGGCGCAAGGTCTCCAGGAAGGAGGGATCGAACTGATAGGGCTCGGGTGTGGCCATGACCATCGGGAGCCGGAGCTTGCCGCAGCCCAGGGCGAGGCTTCGGGCCACGTTGTTGCCGTCACCGATCCAAGCCAGAGGACGGCTGCCGAAGGTGCCGAACCATCCGCGCAGGGTGTACAGGTCGGCCAGGGCCTGGCAGGGGTGGGCGTAATCCGTAAGCCCATTGATCACCGGACAGGCCGCGTGGCGGGCCAAGTTCGTGACCACGTCGTGGCGTTTGGTACGGGCCACGATGACGTCCACGTACTGGCTGAGCACACGGGCGAAGTCGGCCAGGCTTTCGCGGGTGCCCAATCCCGCCTCGCTTCCCAGGGCGAGCGAGCTACCGCCCAGCTGGGCCATCCCCGCCTCGAAACTCACCCGGGTGCGCAGCGAGGGTTTTTCGAACACCAGCGCCATCACGCGCCCAGCCAAAAGCGGTTGGCGTCTTCCCTGGTCCAGCGCGTCTTCCAGCTGCCGCGCAATCTGAAAGATCCGCTCGATCTGAGGTGTGGTCAGATCGGCCAGGGTGATCAGGTGTCGCATGGTCGCTTTCCTGCTAGGTGGATTCGCCGCCGCCCGGTCAGCCGGCCTGGGCCTTGAGCACGTCGGCCAGGATATCGCAGCCCTGGTGGGCCTGCTCGTCGGTCAGGGTCATGGCGGGCAACAGGCGGATCACGGTCCCCTGGGTGCAGTTGACCAACAGCCCGCGCTTCATACAATCCTCGACGACCGGCGCGCCGTCCACATCCAATTCGATCCCGATCATCAGTCCCGCCACGCGCACCTCACGGACGACTTCGCACTGCCCCTGGAGCTGGCGGAGTCGCTCTTCGAACAGGGCGCCCAGCTGGCGGGTCCGCTCCAGGAGGTTTTCCCGCTCGATCATTTCGATGGTCGCCAGCCCGGCGCGGGCGGCGACGGGGTTTCCCCCGAAAGTGGCCGCATGCATCCCGGGACGCAAGCTGGAAGCGATGTCCGGCTTGGCCAACAACGCCCCGCCGGCCAACCCGCCGCAGAGGGCTTTGGCCAGTGTTATCACGTCGGGCGTCACCCCGAAACGCTGATAGGCAAACCACTGGCCGGTACGCCCGCAGCCGGTCTGCACTTCGTCGAACACCAGGACCAGGTCGTTCTCGTCAGCCAGCCGTCGCAGCCCACTGAGAAAGCCCTCCGGGGGAATCCGTACTCCCCCTTCGCCTTGCACCGGTTCGACCAGGATCCCGGCCGTCTGGTCGTCGATCAGTTTGGCCACAGCCTCCAGATCCCCATAAGGGGCGTAGAGGAATCCGGCCACCAGCGGCCCGAGGCCCTCGTGGTACTTGGGCTGGGCGGTGGCCGTCGTGGAACCCAGCGTCCGCCCGTGAAAACCGCCCTCGAAGGTGATGATCTTGTAGCGCTGCTTGGGCGTGTGGAGCCGCACCAGCTTGATGGCCGCCTCCACCGCCTCGGTGCCCGAGTTGCAGAAAAACGCCTGTCCCCCGAAACTCCGCTGGCTCAACGCCTCCGCCCAGCGGCCCTGCGGCTCGGTGTACCACGTGTTCGGCACGTGGATCAGCCAGCTCAGCTGATCGCGTACCGCCTCCACCACCGGCGGCGGGCAATGACCCAGCAGATTGCAGCCCCATCCGGGAAACAGGTCCAGGTAGCGGTTGCCGTCGCTGTCCCAGACGTACGAACCCTCGCCGCGCACCAATACCACGGGGAACCGGACATAGTTGGGTACCACGTACCGCTCGAACAGATCGATCGTCTCCTGAGCAGACAAGCTCGGTGTGCTACTCACCCTGGGCTCCTTGTGGTTCGGCTCTTTGTGGTTGGACCGAGATTTCCCCCGAAGGGACCTCGCGGATAATCTCCGTACCGACTCCTCGACTGGTATACACTTCCAGCAGGAGTGAGTGCCGCAGGCGGCCGTCGATGATATGTACCTTCTGTACCCCCTTCGCCAGCGTTTCCAGACACGCCTGGATCTTGGGGATCATCCCCCCGTCGATCAGCCCCTGGCGGATCATCTCCCGGGCCTGGCTTTCCGTTAGCGACGCGATCAGCGAATCGGGATCGTCCTTGTCGCGACGCACGCCGTTCACGTCGCTCAAAAAGACAAGCTTCTCCGCCCCCATGGCCTGGGCCACTGCCGTGGCAGCCGTGTCCCCATTGACGTTCAGCTTCTCGCCCTCGTCGGTCATGCACATCGATGGGATGACGGGCACGACACCAGCCAGGCAGAGGTCCTCGATCGTCCGGCAATCCACACGGGTGATCGTGCCGACGTGCCCCAGGTCGATCGTTCGACCCTCAGCGCCGTCCAACTGCAGTCGCTTGCCGAACAAGACGTTGTGGGTACGGAAATTCAGGGGCTTGGCCACTCCCCCCAACTCGTCGATCTGGCGAGCCAGCGACTCGTTGATGTCGTAGGCCAGCGCCTGTTCGACGATGGCCAACGTCGCCTCATCGGTGTACCGCCGACCCTGGATGAATCGAGGCTTCAGACCCGCCCGGCTCATGGCCCGGCTGATCGCCGCCCCGCCGCCGTGGACCACCACCGGACGCATACCCACCGTTTCCATGAAGACCACGTCCAACAACAAATGGCCCATCGCACCGGCGTCCTCCATGACGCTCCCACCCAGTTTGATCACAATGACCTTGCCGCGGAAGCGACGGATCCAGGTCAGCGCCTCGATCAATACGTCAGCCTTCTTGATCGCCTGGTCCAACGGTCCTTTCCCTCACTCGGATTGTGCCTGTTCAACCGATGGCCTGCCGGAAACAGAAGCCCCCGCCGCCGCTGGCCCGGGACCGCCCTCCCAGGCCGCTGCCGAAATGGTGACAAAAGCCGCAAACCGAATCGCCCCCCAAAGCCCTACGATGAATGCAACCAGCCGACCGACTCGAAAAACACAAGATTCTACACCTACGGGCCAACCTGTCAACGCACCGAGAAAACACCCCGCCCTGCGCGCCTCGCTTTGCCCTGGACGCGCGCTTTCCGAAGCTATCACTCTGCGGACCGACGCTCCTCGACCCGCCGCCGCCAGTTGACTCCCCCGTCGAACCGAAGCGGATCTTGACTCAGCGGTTCCCAGGCCTCGTTTGCACCTGAGTAGCCGATCCGCCCTCACCCGACGGATGGCCGTCGGCAGGCGAGGGCGGCCAGACCTCCAGCGAGCCGGGCCCAAATCACCACAGACCTGCCCGCACCGGACCGGCCAGAAACCGACACGGCCACGCCATGCCAGACGCCCCACGGGCCAAGAGATGCTGGCGACCCCACAGTCCACAAGCTCGGAAGCCAAGCCAGGTTGGACGCTATATCGAGCACCAAGAGCCCCCAAGCGGAGGGCACGGGACCCGAACCCCTTTTGGTAAGCCTTTGGGGGGCAACGGTTTACGGCAAATCCGGAATTCTCTTGGCGCGGATTCCGGCACACTTCCGGACGAAACGGGCCCTGAAGCCGACCCGGTGGGCGACCTGGCCGAGGCCCTGAAGCGGTTGGGGCCGGCCGAGCGGAAACGGCTGCGGCGGCTGCTGGACCCGGCCGACACGCAACGGACAGACCCC
>DQVB01000163.1 GCA_015661985.1 Planctomycetota bacterium
CCCCAGCACGCTCGCCGAAGCCACAGCGCCCCCCCCCGCCGGCTTGGGCCGCTCCCCAGGCCAACGGCCCGGGCCACAGCCATCGGCGGTCCAGCAGGTCGCCGTTCAGAACCCCAGGCCCTTGGTCTTGGTCTTGATCCGGCACAAATACATATCGGCCGTGATGTAGAGCACCGAGCCGTCGTTGCCGAAACAGCAGTTGGCCGTGGCCACCCCCGGGTTGATTCGCCCCAGCAGCGTGCCGTCAGGCGAAAACACGTTCACACCGCCCGGCCCCGTGGCGAACAGGTTGCCAGCCTGGTCCACAGCCATCCCGTCGGGTAAGCCCGGCATCTTTCCCACCCGGGCCGTGGCGTCAAAGAAGACGCGCGGGTTTTCGATCAGCCCCTCGTCGGTCACGTCGAAGGCCATCCACACGGCCCTTTTCGGATCCGACTGGGCCACGTAGAGCGTCTTTTCGTCCGGCGAAAAGGCGATCCCGTTGGGGCGGGTCATCTGGTCGGTCAGCAGCGTCAAGCGACCGTCGGCACTCAAGCGATACACGCCGCAGAAGCCCAGCTCGCCCAGCCTTTCGCGATCCTTGCCCACCAATCCGTATGGCGGATCGGTGAAGTACAGATCGCCGTTGGACTTGAACACCGCATCGTTCGGACTGTTCAATCTCCGGCCGCGGTAGCGATCGGCCAGGACCGTGAAGCGACCATCCTTTTCCAACCGCGCGACGCAGCGGTTGCCGTGTTGGCACAAGACGAGCCGTCCGGAAGGATCGAGCAGCAATCCGTTGGAGCCCATCTCGCCACCACGCGGCGCCGAACCCGTGTACCCGCTGGGCTTCAGGAACACGCTCAGCCCCTCGCCCTCCTTCCATTTCATCACGGCGTTGTTCGGGATATCCGAGAACAGCAGGAACTGGCCCTTGGCCACCCACACCGGCCCCTCGGCCCACTCGAACCCTTCGGCCAACTTTTCCAAAACGGCGTCCCGGGCGATCAACCGATCGAAACGCGGATCCAGCCGTTCGATCTTCCCGATCGCGGGATATGCGCCTCCTTCCGGCTGGCCAGCCCAAGCCGCTCCGTCCCCGGCTGCCATGAGAATCCCCCAAAAACCAACGGCCGCCCAACCAAGCCAACGATTCATCGCTGTACTCCTCCGGTGCTAAGGAACCGAGACCCGAAGGCCCTGCACAAAGCCGCCCGGCAGGTACCCATCATAGGTGCCCTACCCGCTGGCCGCAACAGCCATCCACCACCCGCTTCCGGCCGTCGAAGCCGACCTGACGTCCAACGAAATCCGCCACGAGATGCTTTCCTTGGCTGTGGCGACCCTGGGTGCACGCCCGTGCGTGGGTACGACCGCCTCGGAAAGTCTTGGAGTCTCGGTACGTCATGATGCGTGCATGGCGAGCAGATGATTGCAGGATGGATCGGCAACCCCTCGTGCTTGGCAGCCGCCTTGCCCCGTTGAGCCGTGCTTCGCCGCCGGCACCTCGTTGCGGCGTCCCTTCAGTCCCTTCGGTCCCTTCGGTCCTTTCAGTCCTTATCAGTCCTTGGCCAACAGCGCAGCCCGGCTGAGGCGCACGCGCGGGCCGGGCGAGGGGCGCAGGCCCAGGTCTTGGGCGGTGGCCGCCATGCGGCGAAACCATTTGCCGGAAACGTGCAACCGGGGTTCGACCAACAGCAGGCAGCCGGCGGAGCGAAGGCAGCTGGCCATTTCAGCCAGAATGGCGGCCGGTTCCGCCGTTTCATGAAGAGCCCAGAAGGCCAAGATAAAGTCGCAGGGCACCTGGAGATCGATCCGACCGGGCTCGCTACCATGGATCCGAACGCGGTCCGCCACAGCCGCGCGATCCGCTCGCCGACCGAGCACTTCGAGCATCTTCGGTTGGACGTCCACGGCGATCACCTGTCCCTGCGGACCCACCATGCGGGCCATCGGTATGGCAAACCATCCCATCCCGCAGCCGAAATCCATGACGGTCATCCCAGGACGAATCCAGGGGCCGACGATCTTCTCTGGAGGGTGAAGCAGCCGGCGGAGCGGATTGTCCAAGAAGTACCCGCCCCACCACGGACAAACTCGAGGCGACATCGTCAAACATCCTGATCCATGGAACCCGCGCCGCGCACCATGAGGCCGGCAACTGGTTCATCCCTGGAATCGGAACCATGCGTACAGACCATGGCCGATCAGACAGACGGCCGGAAGGAGGCACACCAGGAGCGATTGGCCGGGCCGGCGGGAACGAACAAACCCCATCTGATCGAACACCGGCGCCCCGGGCAATTGGTCCAGTGTGGTGGCTCGGGACGGGCGGAGCGGGTCGTACACCAACGGTTCCTCAGCCTCGTCCTCCAGCGCCTCAGGCTCAGGAGTCATGCTCGTTGCCCTACACGTGCGTCCGTCTTCGGTGGTAAACTCGAACGTCAACTTGTACACGGGCCGCTGATTCACGCGGACCGAGGTCGGTGTTTTGGAAACCAATTTCCCCCAGGTTGGCAGCCCGTGTTTGAGCAATCTGATGGGCCGAGCGCCCTTGTACAGCCGGGCCAGGACCATGCCCAAACCGGCCAGGGGAAAAACAACGACAATTGCCGCCAGCGGCCCGAACAGCGTGGTCCGCATCCCTTGAATCCGCGACCACGTCGGATCGCCTCGCGGCATTTCGATCGTTACCCGGGAACCCGGCTTCAGCTTTTTGCCTGTGGCGTAGGAAACACCCTCGTAGGCCCGGCCCCGATACGAGAATCGATAATGATTGGCGTAAACCGAGACGTCGTCCTCCGAGGCCGAGGTCTCGCGGCTGGCCGTCACCTGCCCTTCGGCCCTATCCAACGGGCCGGAAAAGACAAACCATCGGGCCACATCGGCGTTCAAGGCGAAAATCCAGAAGAAAACCATGCCCATGGCCAAGACGAGCCAACCGATCTGGCCCAGCCCGCCCAAAAGCAGTGGCAGACGGACGCTCAGGGGAACGCTCCGCGGCGGTTTGGCCAGCCAATAGCCCGCTGACGGCCCCAATCGATCTGGCCGGTCCAGATTCACTCCTTCCATCCCCCCCATCCCAGGACATTGCTGATTCGCTGTACCTCCGTGATCCTGGGAATTATAGCACTTGCCGGGCAGACGTCAGCAGAGGAGACTTCCCAAAAGGGCGGACGGCGACCGCCTTCAGGCCGCCGTCCGCAGGGGGGCGGGGAATGGGATATCCGAGCCGTTATCCAACCAAAGGGCACCGCCCTGAGGCTGGCCGCTTACAGTTCCTCCTCATGGAACACTTCGTGGCACGCGTCACAGCTCTTCTGGAGAGCTGCCATGGCCTTCTCCGCTGCCGCTTCGTCTTCGGCATGGCAGGCTACATTCAGCGCAGCGGCGGCGTCGCGCATCTCGGCGCAGAAGGCGTACCACTTGTCCACCTCGTTTGGCTTTTCCGTGTCCGAAGCGTTCGGCATCGAGCCCTGGCCGATCACGGCCAAGACGGCTGAATAGGAGGCCACACGATTCGCGTAGCGCGAAAACCGTCGCATGTAACGCTTGATCCGTGTATTGACCAAGGGGACGGCCTTCATCAGCGCCGGCATCGAGGCGTTTTTGTTCGCCCAAGACAACGTGGACGGATCGCCCTGGCTGGCCAGAGCCGCCTTCAGCGCCGCCACGGCCGCCTTGGCCTGGGCATACGTCTCGGCGGCTGCCACCTTCTTGGCCGCTTCGAGCAACCCCGGCGCCGCTCGGCGGTACTTGTTCTCCTCGTCATGCAGGCCCAAGGCCACCGCGATCAACGCCAGCGTGCTGGCGTCCTTCACCAGCTTGTCCTTCGAATCGTTGTATTCGGCCTCGTCCTCGACAGATTCTTCCAGATCTTCGATGTATCCGTCCAATTGGGTGACCAAATCCGCCGCCGGCGCAATCTTTGACACGGGCGGTGCAGCCGGCGGGGCAGCCGTGGCCTGCGCAACCCATACAACCACTGCTGTCCAACCGGCTGCCAGACATTTCCGCCTTTTCATCTTGTTGCCCTCCTCGATCGGCTCTCTCAGCTACTTGCCAGTCGCTCGGCCGCCGGCCGTCAATTGCCACGGCCCGGCGTGGCGGCCTCCCGACCCGGCCATCCGAAAAATGGGAAAACGCTCACTGGGCCTGTGCCCATCCGCCCTCCCGTTGCTACTTACCTTACGCGGCCTTGGTGCCATGGGTTCCCGGAGAACGCTGAAGGCCAGCCGGTCAGCCACGCCGTTCGGCCAATCGACAGGTTCTTGAAGGCGGGCAATTCCGCGGCAAGGCTTGCCGCAGGGCGGGCAGTTCGGGCGCAGGAGCCTAGTACCAGTGTTGCTACGGATCGGTGGAGTGTCAAGAACCTTTGCCGCTCGAAGCAGACAGGAGACCTACGGGGGCCATGCGCGCCGCGCTGAGAACCGCTTGATCGTCGCCCTGGCCGAGCCTACATATCCCCCGGAGGCACAGTGACTCTACCACAGCCACCCACCCCACGACGCCCTTTGCCACGCCGCCGGGCCACGCGGCCTCTCCTGTCGTGGGGAGCGGGCGGAGACCAAGGTGAACTTATCGCCTCGACCCTCGTGGCAAGGGATGCGCCCGGGACTTGTCTCGCCCCATGGGGCGCAGACCTGGCCGTCCTTACAGCACGGCGCCCGGAGGGTCGCTGGCGGCAGAGGACGTTGCCCTCCAGGTCCTGCCATTGAAGCCAGCCGTCTGGGGCGAGCGACCTTCGGGCGAGCTGCTCCAAGTAGAAGCACGTTGGTTCGACGATGTGCTGGTTATTCAAGAACGGCTCGGTGTAGCGGATGGCTCCGTAGCGTGCCTGCCCGATGTGATGCTTTTGGCCCACGTGGTTGTTCCAGTCGACCCCTTCGGTCAGGAACCCGTGAGGGCCGTAATGGTGCTTGGCCGCAGCCCGGAGGATCACCAGCCCGTCTTGTTCGTACTGGCGGCTCCGCTGCGGCGTCGCCCCACGAGAGTCGGCAGCCGCTTCGAAATAGGCCAGGGCCGCTTCAGCATTTTCCCACAGGTAGGCTGTATCCCAAGACTTCTCCATATACAACAGCCCTCGTGTGGCCACGCCGTTGCGGTCTTCACACATCTTGAACTGGTCCAGCCCGGCCAGACATGTGTCGTAGGCGAAGCGACGCACGGCCGGGTCTTTCAGCACGCGCGAAGCCGCCAACAGCGTCCGAAAGGCTACCGAATAGGCCACGTTCTCACGGGGGTCGTAGGTGTCGTGGTTGATACTGCCGAAGATACCACCCGAGCGAATGAAGACGCGCAGCTTTTGGCGAAGTGGCTGCCGGTAATCGGCCAACCCTCGCTCCACCAGCGCAGCCTGAAGCTGCAGGATGAACAGTCCGTCGGCCGAGGTTTGCCAGAACGGATCGTCGCCGCCATCGGGCGAGCGGCGGAAGATTTTCCCTTCGGGTGTGGTGCGCCGCGGGAACCAGCCGTTGGGGGCCGGCTCGACGTTCTTGCCGATCCATGCCGCCAGGCGCACCGCCGCTTGGCGCATCCGCTCCGCTCGAGGATCGTCGCCCAATCGATCGGCGAACACCAGCAGCTGGAATCCCACCTTGGCCATCGATCCCGGGCAGAACCAATCGCAGTTGTGTTTATAGTTCAGGCAGAATTTGCCGCTGGTGGTCTCCCGGTACCCGCGGATGAAGCCGGTCTGCCAGTCGATGAAGCCGCCTTCGAGCACGTGGTCGAGGATCGCCACGGCCTTCTCTTGCCATTCGGGTCGTCCGAGGAAGCCACCAAACCAATGGATCTCATAGGCCCCACCCACAGCGTTGGCCGCCCAACCCGGCCCTTCCAGGTGCCCAAAGTCGTGCCACCCCATTACCCGGCCCTCCGGATCCACGAAGCTGGAGATCGACACCAGATGCCCGTGTCGGTCCCGGCGGACGGTCTTTTCCAAAGTGAAACGGACCGAGTCGATGGCCGAATCGACGATCGTATAGTCCGGGTTCTCGGGCACGTAGAACCCGGGGCTGTCCGGCTCGTTTGAGGCGGCGAAAGGGACGGCCACGAGGCTCAGAACCAGACTGCCTGGAAAGGCGCAACAAGAATATCGGAAAGCGGTCATCGCCGGGTCCTCGAAGTCTCAGCGGCTGGAAACCCCGGCGGGCGAACGCGCCGGCCGGGCCTGTTACAGACTCCAACCCTCCCGGTACGGCGGATTGACCAACGGGTTTGCTTCCGCACAGTTGGCAAACTGCATCTTCTCGGCATCCCATTCGAGCCTGGTCCCGGCCAACCGGATGGCGATCACGCCCAGCATGGCGATTTCCGTCAATGGGCCGCCGTAGGCGGCGAAATCGCTGCCGGCTTTCGTACCCTTGCGGATAGCGTCCAACCAGTCTCTATGATGGCCGGGCACGCGGGGCAGTGTCGGCTCGGGCTGTTTGTAGGCGCGCATCTTCTTTTCGGGGATGATCCGCACTCCGCCCGCCCCGTGCGAACCGTACATGATCGTGCCTTTCTCACCGATCACCACGGCGCCGGTCCGCACCGGATTACGATCCGGTTCCAGGTCTTTGGGGCGAGGGATCGGCTCGCTGCCGCTATACCAGTGCAGGGTAACCGGCCCCCGCTGGCCTTTGGCGGGAAACTCGTATGTGATCACCTCACCCTTGGGGAAGGCATCGCCTTGGGTCTTCGGATCATAGTTCTTCACAGACGCCTGGATCGTTTTCGGGGCCCCCAAGTCCAGCGCCCAGAAAACGGGGTCCACCACATGACAGGTCCAGTCGCCGACCGTCCCGTTGCCGAAAGGCACCCAGCCGCGCCACGAGCCGGGCAGGTAGGCCGGGTGGTAGGGACGATACGGGGCGGGACCGAGCCATAAGTCCCAGTCGAGCTCGGGGGGCACGGCGTGTTTTTCCTTTAGCCGCGGCAGTTGATCGATGGCCGAATTCACGGCGGCGCAGCCGGCGTGGATCGTATGCACCTGGCCGATGGCCCCGTCCCAGATCCATTCGCAGAAACGGCGGATCGTTTCGAAGGAATGACCCTGGTTGCCCAACTGAGTGACCACCTTGTGCTCCTCAGCCGCCTTCATCAGTCGGCGGACTTCGTAAACCGAATGGGCCAAGGGCTTCTCGCAGTACACGTGCTTGCCCCTTTGGATCGCCGCCATGGACGCCACGGCGTGGGTATGGTCCGGCGTGGAGACGACCACGGCATCAATTTGCTTTTCCATCTGGTCAAGCATCTTGCGGAAATCGCGGAACCGCTGCGCACTGGGAAAACGTTTCAACGTATCCGCCGCTATGCGCGTGTCCACATCACACAGCGCCACGATGTTCTCGCTTTTCACCGCCTCCAGGTTCGCGCGACCGCGGCCCCCCACGCCGATCCCGGCGATGTTCAACCTGTCGTTGGGAGCCGTACCACCACTTCCAGCCACCGCACACCGCGGCACCACGGTGATGCTCGCCCCAGCAGCGATCAGTCGGCCAGCAAAGGCGCGACGTGTCAGCTTGCCAATGTTTCTCATGGCCACCCTCCTCGCTTCTTTGACGAACCCGACCGCACGGGCGAATCGACCGCCATTCAGGCCGCACTCGACCGCCGATACCGTGCTCCGGCGGCGTATTCGATTATGACTGTAGCGCACTGGAGACGCAAAGTCAACAGCCTTGTCGAAATCCCGGGTACGTCACCTCCGGAAGGAGTGCATCCGTCGATGCCATCGGGGGCGAGGGCCCCACCGGAGCGCTTCCCTGACCAGCCTTGGCCGGTAGAATATGCGCCGGTGGGAGACTGCAACGCTGACGGACAGCAACGGCGCGTTCGAGCTTCAAGAGAAGGGCTTTCATCATGCGGCAGCAGAGTAGGGGCTGGGTTTCGGTGGCTTTCTTGGCTTGGCTGGCAGTCGGCACGTGCCCTTGTTGGGCGGCGAGTACGTGGCCACGGATCAGCCGGGACGAGTTGCAGGGCGGTTTTGCCGATCCTCCCCCCACGGCGCGTCCGGCGGGCTATTGGGCGTGGCTGAACGGCTACGTCGACGCGGATCGCTTCGGCTGGGAATTGAGCGAGTGGAAAGAGAAAGGCCTGAGCAAGGCCTTCATTTTCGAATGCGGCGCGCGGGATCGCCAGGGTATTGTTCCGGTCGGGCCGGCGTTCATGAGCGACGAGTCCGTGGGGGCGTTCGCCCGAGCCATCCGTGAGGCAGAGAAGGCGGGCATCGAGCTGGGCTTTACCACCTCGAGCAGCTGGAACGCGGGCGGTTCGTGGGTCAAGCCGGAGCATGCCGCCATGGGGTTGTTCAAATCGGAGGTCAACGTGGAAGGGCCGGGCCGGTTTTCCCAGGTGTTGCCTTTTCCGAAAACGCCGGCCAAGGCGCCGAGGGGGCCGGACGGGATGCCCGCCTTTTGGCAGGACGTGGCCGTGCTGGCGGTGCCCGAACCCAAAGTGGTGCCGGGGTACGAATTCATTTTCCAATTGGCCCCGCCGGGGCCACACCGGATCGAGCGGGTGGTGCTGTACAACACGGAAAGCGACAAGGCGGGGCGGTCCGGCCCGACTCACTTGTTCGTGAAGGACTTTGCCGTGGCCGTTTCCGTCACCTCGTCGGATGCGGCGTCGTTTCGAGAGGTGTTGCGCGCCAGCTTGAAGCCGACCACCAGGCCCCAGGGGTTTCGCTTTCCGCCCGTCGAGGCCCGCTACGTAAGGCTCACCTTGCTCTCCGGCCATAACCCGAAGTTCGAGCGGCTGGAACTGGGCGAATTCGAAGCGTATACGGCCGATGGCAAGAACGTGGCGTTGGAGTATCGTCCCGATGGGAGCGGCGGCGGCGCCACGCTGCTGCGCTATACGTCGGCGGCTGCGGCGCGAGGCAACTGGTCAGCGGCCAACATCCACGACGGCCGGCGGGCAGGGCCGGCCGGCAGCTGGCGATCCGGGCCGCCGGCAGCCTTCATCGAAGATCCCGACGCCATTGTTGATCTCACCGACCGCGTCGAACCGGACGGCCGACTCACCTGGGCGATCCCGCCCGGCCGGTGGACCATCATGCGTTTCGTGTGCACCAACACCGGCCAGGGCCTGGCGATCCCCAGCCCCAAATCACAGGGATTGGCGATCGATCACTTCAGTGCCGAGGCGACGCGCATGCACTTCGAGTTTCTTATCGGCAAGCTTGAAGAGGCCGTGGGCCCGCTGAAGGAAACGCCGCTGACGACGATGTACCTGTGCAGCTACGAACTGCGAGGGGCCGTGTGGACGCCCCGGTTCTTGGACGAGTTTCGCCGCCGGCGCGGATACGATATGAAACGGTACCTGCCGGTGCTGTTCGGGGCCAAGGTGGCCAGCCAGGAGGCCACCGAGCGGTTCGAGTATGATTATCGCAAGACCCAAGGCGATCTGTTGGTGGACGCCTTCTATCGAACGGCCGCCCAGGTGTGCCACGAGCACGGTCTTTTGCTCTGCGCCGAGGCCGGTGGGCCGGGGCCGCCCACGCACAACGTGCCGGTCGATGCCCTGAAGGCCCAAGGCGTGATTGACATCCCGCGCGGCGAATTCTGGACGGATCTGCACCTGTGGGTCGTGAAGGAAACGGCCTGCGCGTCGCACATCTACGGCAAGCGCGTGGTGGACATGGAGGCCTTCACCGGCTGGCAACACTGGCAGCACGGCCCTTTCGACCTGAAACCGTTCGCGGACCGGGCGATGTGCGAAGGGACGAATCATTTCACCTTCCATACCTGCCCGCACAACCCTCGCGACGCTGGCCTTCCCGGCTGGGCCTACCATGCCGGCACCCACATGGGCCCGACGATCGCCTGGTGGCCGCTGGCCTCCGGGTTTATCGACTATCTGTCCCGCTGCTCCTTCCTTCTCCAGCAGGGGTTGTTCGTCGCCGACGTCTGCTACTACTACGGCGACCAGGCCTTCAATTTCGTGCCGCCCAAACACGTCGATCCTTCGCTGGGCCCGGGGTACGATTACGACGTGACCAACGCCGAGGTGATCCTCACACGCATGGACGTGCGCGACGGCCGCATCGTGCTTCCGGACGGGATGAGTTACGAGCTCCTGGTCCTGCCCGAGCGGGACGACGTCGACCTGGATGTGCTCCTGAAGCTGGAGGAGCTGATCCGCAAAGGGGCCACGGTGGTGGGCCGCAGGCCAGTGCGCTCGAACGGGCTGGCCGACCACCGCCGTCGCGATGGCCAGGTGAAGCAGCTGGCCGACAAGATCTGGGGGCCCTGCGACGGACGCACGGTCAAAGAGCACCGATACGGGCAAGGCCGAGTGATCTGGGGCCGTAGCCTGCGCGAGGTCTTGCGGTCACGCGGCGTGGGGCCCGATTTCACTTTCCAGGGCCAAGACGACCAGACCGACTTGGACTGCATCCACCGGCGCTGCGGCGGGACGGATATCTATTTCGTCTGGAACCGGAAGGCGCGCACGGAAAAGGTCCGGTGCACGTTTCGTGTCGAGGGCAAGGAGCCTGAGCTGTGGATGCCGGACACAGGTCGCATCGTGCGACTGGCTGTCTATCGCCGCGTACCCAATGGGACTGAAGTGCCGCTGGTGCTTCCGCCGCTGGGTTCGGCCTTTGTGGTTTTCGGCCAACCAGCCGACGGCGACCATGTGGTGAAAGTCGAAGGCCGCCGAGACAGCTTCGCCGCCGGCCCAGGCGCGGATCCGGAGATCTGCTTCGATCAGCACGGTCGGCTTGAGTTGGCCAGTCGCTCAGTAGGCTCGTGGGCGCTGAAGACAGCCACGGGCCGAGCGATCCGCGTGGGGATCAAAGAGCCCGGGCCGGTACGGGAGGTGGAAGGCCCGTGGGAGGTGCGATTCCCAGCCGGCTGGGGTGCCCCGCCGGTGGCTCGCTTCCCTCGTCTGGTCTCGTGGAGCGACCGCCCGGAAAAGGGCATCCGTTACTTTTCCGGTTTGGCCACGTACCGCACACAGTTCGAGCTGCCGCTGGAAGGAGCGGGCAAACGCTGCCGCTGGGTGCTCGATCTAGGGCGAGTGGAGAAAGTGGCCCAGGTTTCCATGAACGGCTGCCAGTTGGGGATCCTGTGGAAGCCGCCTTTCCAGGTGGACGTGACCGGAGCGATCCGCCCGGGTCGGAACCAGCTGGAGATCCAGGTGGCCAACACCTGGTCGAACCGGCTGGTGGGCGACGCGCTGGCGCCGGAAAGTGAGCGGTTCTGCCGCACCAACATCACCCACTCGACCATGTGGCGGGTGAAATGGAAAGACACACCGCTGGCCGAATCAGGCCTCTTGGGCCCGGTGCGGCTGATTCCTATGGTGGTGGCGAGGATGCGGTTGAACGACTTGTAGGGTGGGTCGAGGCCGCGCGGAAGCGGCCGCCGGCCCACCGTGATGTGCACCCCATGCCTGGAGAGGCGCGCCTGCCGCTGCGGGCGGTGCCGTCTTTGGCCTTGCTGTGGTAGATCTCCACCGGGTCCCGGTAAGGCTCGCCGTGATAGGGGATCAAGTATCCGTTCACAGGGTGTTGGGGAGGGGATGGTGGCGTGATAGAAGGCGCCGAGGAGAGAGCAAGGTATTGGGGCAGCGGCAAA
>DQVB01000022.1 GCA_015661985.1 Planctomycetota bacterium
TGAAATTCTGGTTGTGGGCCCAGTTTCCTCCCCAGGCTAACGGGGCCAGGAAGCCGAGCAGGCCCAAACTTGTCGCCACAATGAGTCTCATGCGACCGCTCCGTGGTGCTTTCTCAGGGAATCCCTTCCGCTTGGCGAGCGGAGACCGATGAACGGGTCCGGCAGTGCACACCGCCGGACACCCAGGCATGCGGGTGCGGGGAGATTCTAGCACGGTCTAGCCTGGGCCCAAATGCCAGTTACGCCCCTCTTGAGGCGCATGATATTTCACTACAAGGGTCACCCCAGCCCTGTCCAAAGGCCCCTCCAACAGCCGGGCACGAGGTGTGGGGATAACTGAGCGATAACCGAGGTTGAATCAATCGGCCGATCCGCGGATGATATGGCGTCCCGCCAAAAAGGCGACGTCGGTTGCCCCCGGGCCGAGCGGACCGGGTACGGACGACACAGAAACCCGCTGGGGGACTCCCGCACCACCCCTGACCCAAGCACGGAGGCTCAGACATGCGATTGTTTCCCCCCCTGGCCACGACCTGCGCGGCGGCTGTTTTGCTGATGGCTGCTGGATGCGGGAGCAGTGAGGGAGGTTCCGAAGCCGGCGGGCCGCAGGTGCCCGTGGCGGCGGTCAATGGCCCCAAGGCCGAGCAGCCCCCGGCGTCTGCCCAAGCCGCTGGGCCGGCATTGAGCGCCCCGCGCCCCGACTCCCTTCATCCGGTGGTCGTTATCAAAACGTCGATGGGCGATGTCACCGTACAGCTGGACGCTCAGCGTGCCGACTGCACCGTGGACAACTTCCTCTCCTACGTGGAGCGGAAACACTATGATGGCACCATCTTTCATCAAGTGTTCCGCAACTACGTCATTCTCGGCGGGGGGTACACGCCGGAGTACGTGGAAAAGCCGGCCGGCGCGGAGATCTATAACCAGGCCAACAACGGGCTGCGCAACCTGCGGGGCACGATCGCCATGGCTCGCGATCCGCGGATCATCGACAGCGCCACCTGCCAATTCTTCATCAACGTGGCGGACAACCCGCACCTGGATCACCAAAGTCCCGACTCGGCGGAGACTTACGGCTACTGTGTCTTTGGCAAAGTCATCGACGGGATGGAAGTGGTCGACGCCATCTCGCGGGTGCCCGTCCGCGACACCGAGCAGTTCGAATGCACGCCCGTCGAACCGGTGGTCATCCATTCGATCCGCCGCGTCCGCTGAACGATTGTCCCAGGGGTGGGATCTGACCGAGGTGGACATCGGCCAGGCGGTCAAGCCATCGCAGCCAGCCGGAGCTGACAGATGGATTTGGCTCCGTCGTGCCCGGATGGCCGGTTTCGTGGGCTGGCCTCCCAACTGGGGCTTGGGGTTGAGGAAAAAGTCGTAGGGCAAGCGCCCCCGCTTGCCTGGAACGCGGGCACACCTCTGTTGGGGCAGCCCGGGTGGTTGAATCCGGGCAAGCGGGACAAACGGGGACGCTTGTCCTACGAGACTCGCTGACCTTGCTCATCGGCCCACCTGGTGCTCGCACGGCCTCGATTTCCGCGGCCTCGGGCGATCGTGAGTAGTTTGGCTTTTCGAAGGGCGCAGGTTTCCCCTCTATCGGGGGGATCGTTTAGCTTGACCCTGGTCCTCCAGCCTGGCTATACTGGATTGTTGACCCATCTTGACGGGACATCCCAGGGCATCTCTGGTGCTGGTGGGGGACTGAAGTTTTGGGCTGGCTGTTCTGCTCGCTGTCTGGGTTCGGTTCTAATGGTGGACATCTGGGCCGCCCGGCAGGGGGCGTGAGTCCAGCTGGCCGGTGGCCTTGGGGGGATTGACGAAACTGTTTTCCAGAAAGCGACTCAGCTGATGAAACGATTCTTGGCGACTCGAGCGGCGGCCTTGGCGTTGGCGATCCGGTGGTGTTGGGCGGTGGGAAAACCCGTGATGCTCATCTTCGGGGTGGTCGCTGCCCTCGGCGTGTGGCCATGGTGGGGAGCATGGGCCCGGGGGGCAGAGGAGAGTGCCGGCCAGCTGCCGCGTCACCGCAGATTAGCGCCCGGGGTGATGAAGGAGGCCCAGCCAGCTCCTGAGGCCGAAGAGACTTTTACCAGGGGCGACGTGGTGGAGCTTCTGGCGGTCAAGCCGGAACTGGAGTACGCCAAGAATGTCGTGTTCCGCCGTGACATTTGGAATCTGCAGTTCCGCTTCAAGCCGGTGCGGATGATCTACGTGGATCTGCCGGCCAGCCCGGAGAAGGCCCAGCGGAAGTTGATCTGGTACATGGTCTATAACGTCACGAACACCGGGCAGGCCATGCACCCCACAGAGGTGGCAGACGGGACTTACGAGATCCGTCCCATGTCCACCCCGGTGGAGTTTATCCCGCGCTTTGTGCTGGAAAGCCCCGAGTATCAGAAGTACTACCTGGACCGGGTTATTCCCGTGGCTTTCGCCGCTATTCGCATGCGCGAGGACCCCTCGCGACAGTTCATTTCTTCGGCAGACGTCGTGAAGATCGAGCCGGACGAGTCGGTTTGGGGGATCGCCACCTGGGAGGATGTGGACCCTCGGATCGATCGGTTTTCAATCTACGTGGGCGGGCTGACGAATGCATACGAGTGGGAAGAGGGACCTTACAAGCCCGGTCAAGCGATCGCCTCGGGGCGGCGACTGCGGCGGAAGTGGTTGAAGATCAACTTCTGGCGGCCTGGGGATGAATACTACCCACACGAGCGGGAGATCCGCTACGGACTGCCCGACCAGGTTGACTACGAATGGGTTTACCGGTAGATTTTCAGGGGGCCGGTTCATAGCATCGGCGCAGCGTTGTGGCGACAGGCCGAAGGCCTGCCGCACGCCAGGTGTCTGGCCCTTTCCAGCAGGCCTACGCCACACGCTTGGGGGCTGGACATGGACTCCAGTGAGGGATTGACCTCAGTGGCCGGTCTTGGGACGCCCCAGCAACTCGAGTCATTGAGTGCACACGGGCAGCGTTTCGGCAGGTGAGGAAGCGACGATGGCACACAAGAAGGGACAAGGTTCCAGCCGCAATGGACGTGACTCCAACGCCCAGCGGCGAGGCGTGAAGCGGTTTGGCGGTCAGTACGTTTGGCCGGGCTGTATCCTGGTACGTCAGCTGGGCACCAAGTTCCACCCCGGCAAGAACGTGGGGATCGGCAACGATTACACGCTGTACGCGCTTGCCGAAGGGTACGTCAAGTTCGACCGCGGCGGCCGCCGGGTCAACGTAGTTCCTGGGGAGTGAGCAGCTGGGCTGTGGCGCCGCGCGATGCGGGAAGGCGGATGGCCGCCAGGGCAATCCGCCGTTTTTTTCTGCCCTGACGGACCGCTGAGACCGGCGGGCCACAGGTCTTCTTCTGCCGCTTGGCCTGACGGCCACTCAAACCCGCGGCAGGGCGGTTTTCCGGGGCTGGAAGTGGCGGCGGCCTCCTTCCGGGCCTGGCTGCCTGCGACTTGCTCCCTATGCAGCCCCCTCCTGGGCGCAGGTGCCTGATGTTTGTCGACGAGGTCGAGATCCATGTGCAGGGAGGCAAAGGAGGCGACGGTTGCGTCAGCTTCCGGCGCGAGAAGTATGTCCCGCGCGGAGGCCCCGACGGCGGCGATGGCGGCGATGGGGGCAGCGTCCTCGTGGTGGCCCAGAAGGGTGTCAACAACCTGGCCGCGCTGGCCCACCGCAAGCATTGGAAGGCGAAGAACGGCCAGCCCGGCCAGGGATCTCAGCGCCACGGCGCCTCGGCCGAAGACCTGATCATCCGCGTGCCCCCAGGCACCATCGTTATCGATGTGGCACGTGGGTTTGTCATGAAAGACCTGGCCCGGCCTGGCGACCAGGTCTGTGTGGCCCGAGGTGGAAAGGGGGGTAAGGGGAACGTACGGTTCAAATCTTCCACCAACCGGACACCCTACGAAGCCACCCCGGGCGGCGAAGGTGAGCAGCGTCGGATCCGCCTGGAATTGAAAATCATCGCCGATGTAGGCTTGTTGGGAAAACCCAACGCGGGAAAAAGCACGCTCCTGAGCCGCCTGTCCCGAGCCCGCCCGGAGATCGCTTCCTATCCGTTTACCACCAAGCACCCGAACCTGGGGCGCGTCCAGATCGATATGGACCGCTCTTTCATCATGGCCGACATCCCCGGGCTGATCGAAGGGGCCCATGCAGGGGCCGGCTTGGGACACGAATTCCTCCGACACATCCAGCGGGCGGGGATCCTGGTGCACCTGGTCGAACCACAGCCGGCCGATGGTACCGATCCGCTGGACAACTACCACGCGGTTCGAAAAGAACTAGAACTGTACGATCACCGCCTGGGCCAGCGCCCGGAGGTTGTGGCGGTGACCAAGGCCGACCTGCCGGAAGCCCAATCCGTCCGACACCGGCTGGCTGAACGGCTTCGTCGGCCCGTGCTTCTCGTCAGCGCTGTAACCGGCCAAGGCCTGAACGAACTGCTGGCGGCCATCGTCCGAACCTTGGACCAACACGAACAGCCTGGCGCGTCCCCGCCCGGCGAAATGAGAACGCCAGGCGGAATAGAACAATGAACCGGGACCCTGCACGCCCAATCGAGACTCGCCGCTCGTCCACAGGCGCAAGAAACAATCCGCCCCCTCGCTGGCACTCCCTCACGGTAGCCAGCCGGCCCGATCCACGTTCTCTGCGAGCTGCGCTTTCCCGGCAAGACGCTGAACAACCAACAGCCGCTCAGCGGTCGAGCCTGCGCTGACGTGGGACGGGCCTCCAGCCTGTCACCACAACCCAAAAGGAATACGCGCATGCTGCGCGCATGTTGGAAGTAAGACTCGAACGCGCCCTCCGGCCACAACCAAGGAGGACGGAATGGCAATCCGTCCAACTATCTGCTATCTGCTATCTGCGCGCCATGCGCGCATGCTACGAGGGAAGAGTTTAAAACGGCTCGGGATACCGTGCGTAGACCACTCCTCGGGGGCTGGTCTTCAACAACTGCTCGGCTCGCTGCAACACCGAATCCCCTCCCTCAGCTCCGGGCCGTGTGGCCGGATCACAAGCCACAAACCGTCCCCGGCAGTGCTGACACGCGACTTGTCTGCCCAGAAACTCCACGCGAATCTGTAACCGCCGACCGCATGTCGGACAATCCTGCAAAAAATACGTGGCGTTCGACATGGGGGTACCTCCTGTATCCAAACACATTCCGTGGGGACCTGTCATGGTACGTCAAACCGGTATTTCGATCAATAACCGCCAGGGAAATCTTGCAGGTCTGGCAACCTGGGAA
>DQVB01000460.1 GCA_015661985.1 Planctomycetota bacterium
GAATCCTTTGAAGAAAAACCGACGGGTTTTCCCGGCACGCCCGCGGTACTTGCGAAGCACCGCGGGCGCACCATTATGGCCTGTCGTCCAACCAGACACGTACCCGTTCACGGGCTCCGGACGGGGGCAGGATGCCAGGCCCAGGGGTTCTGGTGATTCGGCCGCCCGGAAGCGGACCGCCGCGGACCCCAGCCACGGGAGGTCGCCAGGCAGCCGCCGGGGAGCGGCAAAGAACGAGGTATCCCCGAAGGGGAAGCCTACGGCGTAGAGCCTGCCGGGGGCGAGCGAGCCTGTTTCGGGTGCCGCGGCTCATGCGAATACAGCCACCTCTGTCGCCCCCCCGGGGGCGGTGAACGGCTACTCAGCTGTTGGCCCGTCAGCCCCCTTCGATGATTACCAATCGCTGGTCGGCCGCCACATGCTGGA
Organism: Planctomycetota bacterium; assembly: GCA_015661985.1. GTDB lineage: Bacteria > Planctomycetota > Planctomycetia > Pirellulales > Thermoguttaceae > SZUA-1497. The sequence goes on from DQVB01000460.1 coordinate 427, forward strand.
GGACGTCCACGCCGCCGCCGATCCAGTGGACTTCGATGCGGTCTGCGCGGTCGCGGCGTCCCAGGCCGAAATGGAGCCACAGGCCGTAGTGGCTCTGGTAGCCGCGACCGCTGTGCACTTCGGCAATCCTGGTCAAATCGCCGGCCACCACCCTGACCCGCGCGCCGATGCCGTCGCGGTTCGATTTCGTGCCCTGGAGCCGGATGCGAATCCAGTGGTTCGAGTTGCGCGTTTCGTTGCGCAGGAGGGTTGGAGCCTGGCGCGAATTGAGTACGACCACGTCGATGTCGCCGTCGCCATCCAGGTCGTCGAAAGCCGCCCCACGGCTGGCGTGCCGCGGCCGGGGGCCCTGCCAGACGGACTCGGAAACGTCGACAAAGCGGCCGCCCGTGTTGAGCAGCAGTTGGTTGGGCGCCCGGTAGGCCGTGTCGCCGTCGTAGCGTTCCACGTTGTCTTCCGTGTGGCCGTTGGCGATGAAGATATCCAGGTCGCCGTCGTTGTCGAAATCCACAAGGCCGGTGCCCCAGTTCACATAGTGGTAGGCGCCGCTTCCGGCGCCGGTCGATCGGGTGACGTCTTCCAGCAGTCCGCCGCCCATGTTGCGGTAGAGCACAGGCAGTTCGCCCTGGTAGGAGGTCATGAAGAAGTCGAGCCGGCCGTCGTTGTCGAAGTCTCCGCAATCGACGCCCATGCTGGCGTTTTCATCGCCCAAGACATTGTAGGCGGCTCCCACGACGAGCCCGCATTCTTCGAAACGTCCCGAACCGTTGTTGCGGAAGAAGAAGTTTTCGGCCACGTCGTTGAGCACGAAGACGTCGGTGTCGCCATCGTTGTCGTAGTCGGCGCAGACCATGCCCATCCCCGTACCTGCGCTCGCGGCGACCCCGGCCTGGCGAGTCACATCCGTGAAAGTGCCGTCGCCGTTGTTGCGGAAGAAGGTGTCGGGCACGGGGACGAAGTCACGGGGAGACGGGTATTGGGGTATCCCGCCGACGGTGCGCGGCACATGCGTCTCGGGGTGGAATTCCAGATAATTGGCCACGTACAGATCCAGGTCGCCGTCGCGGTCGGCATCGAGCATCGCGGCGCCGGCCCCCACCAAGTTCCCGTTGGCCACGCCGGCCTGCGCCGTGACGTCGGTGAAGGTACCGTCGCCGTTGTTGCGAAAGAGCACGTTGGGGCCGTAGTTGTTCAGGTATAGATCCAAGTCGCCGTCGTTGTCGTAGTCGCCGGCGGTCACACCCAGGCCGAAACCCGTGTCGCCCACGCCGGCCTGGTCCGTCACATCGACGAATCGCCAATGGCCGTCGTTTCGCCAGAGCGCGTTCCGCGGCGGCCTGTCCACTTTGGTCCCAGGCAGCGGGGCTCCGTTGAGGAAGTAAATGTCGATATCCCCGTCGCCGTCGTAGTCCAGCAGGGCCAGTCCCGCGCTCATGGGCTCGACGATGTAGCGCCGCCCGCTGCTGCCGTCGGTGTGGATGAACCGCGCCGCGACCTGATCGCTCACATCCCGCAGCACGACGGGCCCCGCGGGCGCCGGCCGGCGCCACAGGGGGCGCACGATGATCCAGCCGGCGCAGGCCACCAGGACCAGGGCTCCGAGGATCCACACCTTCCGCGGCACGACTTGCGGTCTCCTGGGTCTCAATCGTCGGGACGCACGCCGGCACCCGCCCCGGGCGCCCCTTCGTAAATGGTCACGATCTGATCGGCGGCCACGGCTTCCAGGACATCCACGCCGCCGCCGATCCAGTGGACTTCGATCCGGTCCACCGCATCGTGCCGCCCCAGGCCGAAGTGGAGGCGCAGGCCGTAATGGCTCTGGTAGCCCCGGCCGCTGTGCACCTCGTCGATCTGCACCAACCGTCCAGCCACCACCTTGACTCGCGCCCCCACGCCGTCGCGGTTGGACTTGACGCCTTCCAGGCGCACCTGGATCCAGTGGTTGCCGTTTTCCGTCTCGTTGCGGAGGATCGTCGGCGGCCGCCGGGAATTGAGGATCACTACGTCGATGTCACCGTCGTTGTCCAGATCGTCAAACGCCGCCCCCCGGCTGCTCAGCTTGGGCAGGAGCCCGTCGCCACAACGGTCCGAGACGTTCACGAAACGGCCGTCGCCGGTATTCATCAGCAGCAGGTTGCGCACTTCGTAAGCCGTGCTACGGTCGTACGAATCGATGTTGTCCTGGAGATGGCCGCAGGCGATGAAGACATCGCGGTCGCCGTCGTTGTCGAAATCAACGAGGCCCACACCCCAGTTCACGTAGGGGAAAGCCCCGTCCCCCACGCCGCTGGCCCACGTGACGTCCTCCAGGTTGCCACCGCCCAGATTTCGGTACAGCACGGGCAACTCAGCCTGGTACGAGGTCATCAAGAAATCGAGCCATCCATCGTTGTCGTAGTCGGCGCAGTCGACGCCCATGCTGCCCAGCTCGTCGCCATCCATATTATACGCCGCACCGACGCCCACGCCCACTTCTTCGAACTGCCCCCGGCCGTTGTTGCGAAAGAAGAAGTTGCCGGCCACGTCGTTGAGGACGAAGACGTCCGTGTCGCCGTCGTTGTCGTAGTCGGCGCAGACCATGCCCATGCCCGTCCCCGCATGCCGGGCCACCCCGCACTCGAGGCTTTGGTCCACGAACGTGCCGTCGCCATTGTTGCGGTAGAAGATGTCGGGCACGCCCGAATACTCGCGCGGGCCGGCGTACTGCGGGTAGCCTTGCTCAAGGTGGACCACGTGGTTCTCGTAGGTGAAGTCGACGTAGTTGGCCACGTAGAGGTCCAGACGGCCGTCGCCGTCGGCGTCCAGAAAGGCCGCTCCCGCCCCAACCTTGTGGCCCCCCGCCACGCCAGCCTCGTCCGTCACGTCGGTGAAGGTGCCGTCGCCGTTGTTGCGGTACAGCACGTTGGGCCCGAAGTTGTTGACGAACAGGTCCAGGTCCCCGTCGTTGTCGTAGTCCGCGACGGCCACACCCAGGCCGTAACCGGGATCGCCCACCCCGGCCTGGTCCGTCACGTCGGCCAGTCGCCATCCGCCGAGATTGCGGTAGAGGCGGTTGACCGGCGGTACCTCCGCCCGGGCGCCCCGGAGGACAGCGCCGTTGAGGAAATAGATGTCCACCAGCCCGTCGCCGTCGTAATCGAACAGGGCCAGCCCGGCGGTGACCGTCTCCACGATGTAACGATGCCCGGAGCTTCCGTCGGTGTGCACGAAATCGACGCCTGTCTGAGCAGTCACCTCGTGAAGCTGAATCGGCCCCGCCGGTCGCCCTTTGCCGAGTCGGATCAGAAGACCGGCGGCCACCACAGCGGCGATGAGCGCCAGAGCAGCAACCAGCGCCGGCCACATCCGGCCAGCGCGCCCATCGGACGCCGGCAGCGCAGTTTGACCACCGTGGGCCGAATCTGCGGACGGTGCCCGACGCCCTCGGCCGGTCTTGAAGATGTGCCACTGCTGGCCCCTCATTATCCCGGGTGCCCTCAACCGCCTGGCAGAACTGTTCGCCCAGCCACTGCAACCTCGGCTGCCGTGCGCGCACCAAAAGCCCCCGCCGGAGGCAGGGGCTCGCGACCAAGAGTCGTCTCACTTTTTTGCTTGTGCAGCAAGCACCCTTCCGGCGGCGTCCTGCTGCAACCGCTACGTCCTACTGGCTCGATACGGCCTCACCGCCGGCCATGCTCCCCAGCGCGCCCCACACGCCATAGGGGCTGTTGTAATACCTGTTGCCTCCGCCCCAGCACATCGCGCTCAGGTTGCCCGTGTTGATCGTATCGGTTATGAAGCGCACCGAACCGTCCGCCATGGCCACGTTCACACCGCCCGGGTGGTAACTGTCCGGCGGCAGGATCTGGGCCCAGCCCCATTCGCCGTCGAATTCGTTACAACCTATGGAGTTGGGCGGCAAGATGGTGTTGAAGCTCTGGCAGGTCGGCCCGCCGCCGGACCACCATTTGCCGCGGCGAGAGCGAATTCGCGCCGCCCTGCCCTCGATCAAGTTGCCGTTCTTGTGCGCGAGGCAAGCAGCTGGATTGTCGCGGAAACCGCCGCCCCAGAAGTAATCCCCGTGGATTGTACCCTGGTTCGTTTCCACAGCGACCACCTGCTCGCTCATGGCGACCGTATTGCTGGTTCCGTCCTTGATCTCAGCCATTGCCACATAGTACCAGCGGCGCCCGAACACGCCCCGGGGGCCTTCGCCACCCCAGAGGTCGCGACACTTGTCAC
>DQVB01000151.1 GCA_015661985.1 Planctomycetota bacterium
CGGTCAGGCACCTGGGGGCGGGTCCGTTTGGCCCCGGCCGGTTTGCGGCGGCCCCGGGCCCTGGAGCCGGGAATCGATCGCCTCCTGATCGGAGGCGACGTAGTAGTGGAGAAAGGCCAGGATCTCTGCGCGATGGTCGTTCCAAGGGAGGTACTCGCCGCGCAGGGCATCCAACGGGCAGGGATCGGGGAAGGGCAACAACAGCACGCCACCCGCGTCGGCGCGAAAGGAGCGTATGGACTGCCACGGTATTCTGCGGCGGCGCCCCAAGACAACCCGGTGGATGCCGTCAGAATTCAGCTCATAGCGAACCGGCAGGAAGAAGCGCCAGAAAGCAACCAGCAGGGCGGCGGCCGCCAGCCATCCTGGATAGGGCCGGGCCGTCACTTCGGCCGCCAACCAACCGGTAGCCACCACGCCGGCGCTGAGGGCGGCGGCAACCAGCGGGTGAGCTTGGGCCGGCCAATGTTCCCAGCGCACCGGTGGCGGAGGAGACAGCGACGGGGCCTTCGTTCGGTTGGCGATGGAACTCATGGTACCGGCAGCCGGAGGCAGAACCTGGGTCCGGTCAATTATAGCTTCGCTGCCGCGGACACAGGCCCGCTGGCCTGCCGAAGGAGCAGCCGGGATGAACCGAAGCCAAAATGGGGCTGCGCCCGCCACCCAAACCGGGCAGGCCGCCGTCGGCAGTTGAAGCCCGGACGTGCGCCCCAGGGACACAGGGGGAGCTCCTCCACCGTCATCGCCACTGGCCCGAATCGACCAGTTCGATCAGTTGATGCCGCAGCCGGCCGACGGCGCGGGCACGATGGCTGATGCACCCCTTGACCACTGGCCCCAGGGTGCCGAAGGTCCGATGATACTCCACCACCTCGAAGACCGGGTCGTAACCGAACCCGGAACGCCCCTGCGGCTGGTGGACGATCCGCCCGCGGCACGCCCCCTCCGCCTCGGCGCGCAGCCGGCCCGAGGGATCGGCCAGGCACACGTGGCACACGTAGCGGGCAGTGCGGCGATCGACGGGAACATGGGCCAGCTCTTCCAGCAGTTTCCGGATGTTGTCCTCGTCCGTGGCGCCCGGCCCAGCGTACCGGGCCGAGTAGATCCCCGGTGCGCCGTCCAACGCGTCGACCACCAGACCGCTGTCTTCACCCAAGACCCACCGGCCCAAGTGCTTCGCCTGCTGGACGGCCTTCAAGGCGGCATTAGCCGCAAAGGTGTCCCCCGTCTCCTTCACATCCAAAGCGTCGGGATAGTCCACCAGCGTTTTCAGCTCCAGTCCGACCGGTGCCAGCAATCGAATCAACTCTTCCGCCTTCTTCCGGTTCCTGGTTCCCAGGACCAACAGCGGTTTGTTCTCCATAGGCTTTCACCCCGTGTCGAAGTCTACGAACGTGTTTCAAAACTTGGCAGAGGCGCTGTGCGCGGCTCTCCAGGCCCCGCACAGAGGCCGACCGGGGGGCTCCCTGGCATGACCAGGCGCAGGTTCTGAAACACCCTCTAAATCATGGTGGGCGATCCGGCGACACCACTAACGGCAAATCCGGGTGTCTAAATCCGAATATCGAAACAAATCCAAATGTGCCAAATGTGCCAAACCCCAATGACAAGAACACTGGCGCCTATCCGGCGGTTACGGCGCAGAATCTCGCGGTGCACTGGTACGTTTGGCACATTTGGATTTCGGATTTCGCGCTTGTTTTGCGCTCTCGTATTTCGGATTCTCAGCGGGACGTCTGTGGCGCGACCTTTGTGGATTTTCTCTGCTGGAGAGTTTGGGTCAAGTGGCCTGGGTTTCGAGGCCGCGGGGACACTGCCTTTGCCGCTGATCGCAAGGACCAGTGCAGTATGTCGGCGTGCTTTCCTTTCAGCGGCGAGCGTAGCGAGGCTCCTCCAGGCCTAGTCGCTTCATCTTCTTATAAAGGGTGGTGCGGTTGATCCCCAGGGCTCGGGCCGTGGCATGACGGTTCCACTGATGGGCCTCCAGCGATTCCAGGATGATCTGCCGTTCGGGCCCTTCGAGGGCCTGTTTCAGGGTGCGCCCTTCCACCGGCTGGACCGACCCCCGCCCGGACGAGGCCAGCTCATGGGGCAGGTCCTCCAGGTCGATCCGATCGCTCTTGCCCAAGAGCACCGCCCGTTCGATCACGTTCTGCAGCTCGCGCACGTTCCCGGGCCACCGGTAGGCCTGCAACGTCGCCATGGCATCGTCGGTGAACCAGCGCGGGGGTTTGCCTGTCTCTTCGCAGACTCGCTGAAGGAAGTGTCGCGCCAGCAGAGGGATGTCCGATATCCGTTCCCGCAGCGGCGGAAGTTCGATGTTGATCACATTCACCCGATAGAACAGATCCTGGCGGAAGCGGCCCTCGGCCACGGCACGGCCCAGGTCTTCGTTGGTGGCCAGGATCACGCGCACATCAACCGCTCGCGTCTGGCTGCCGCCCACCGGTTCGAATTCGAAATCCTGCAGCACTCGGAGCAGTTTCACCTGCAAGCCCGGACTGGCCGTGGCGATTTCGTCCAGGAAGATCGTGCCCCCCTCGGCCTGCTCGAATTTGCCTATCCGATCGCCCGTGGCGCCGGTGAACGCCCCGGCCACGTGCCCGAACAGTTCGCTCTCCAACAGCGTCTCCGGCAGCGCCCCGCAAGCCACCTCCACGAAAGGTTTGTCGCGCCGCGAGCTGAGGCGGTGGATGGCCCGGGCCACGAGCGATTTGCCCGTCCCGCTCTCGCCGGTGATCAGCACGGTGGCTTTCGTGTCAGCCACACTCTGGATGATGTCGTAGACCTTCAACATGCGATGATCCCGGCCGACCACGTTCTCCATACCGTAGCGCATGTCCAGCTGGGCCTTGAGCACCCGGTTCTCCTCGATCACCCGGCGCTGGCGCAAAGCCCGCTCGATGGCCAAAAGCAGTTCCTCGTCAATGAGCGGCTTGGTGAGGAAGTCGAACGCCCCGGCTCGGATCGCTTCAATGGCCGCCTCCACCGTGCCGTAGCCGGTGATCATGATCACGCTGGTGTCCGGCCGCTTTCGCCGGACGGCGTGCAAGACGTCGAAACCGTCCCCCTCACCCAGCCGGATGTCCACCAGGGCTACGTCATAGGGTTTTCGCTCCACGGCCGCCAGGGCCTGGTCGCACCCAGAGGCTGTGTCCACCTCGTAGCCCTGCTCGACCAGCCATTCGGCCATGCTGCGCAGCAGGTGCCGATCGTCGTCCACCAACAGCAACACACCCTTGCTCATGCCGTCACCTCAATGCGTCTGCCTGGGGCCAAACCGGCGCCGGGCCCGCAGCCGTCACGGGGGGGCCGACGTTCCGCCGGAACACGCCAGGCGTCCCCATCGCCGACACGGCGGCCCGGATACCGCGACTCGAGCCTTGTGGAGTCATTTGGTTCACCGATTTGGTGGTACCGCTCTCCCTGGCCAGTGGCAAACTAGCACCATTGGAAAGAGACCCCCCACTTTGGTGGAGGCCCAAGGGGTGCCTTGCGCCTAGGCCAATTGGGTACGTCCGTCTACAAATGACTGGGGGAGAACTGGGCTGGCCGGGAGCCTGGGCTGTCGAGAAATAGGTACGTCACAAGGTGCGTCGGGTCAACGCGCTGGGACGATTTGGGGGGCGATGGCCGCGGTCCGGTGGGTTCGTTGGCCCAGAATCCGCCGGATATACCACTTGATCGGGGGGGTAAATAGTTTTATCTGGGGATTCCATCCTGGCCGGTTGTGGCCTATCATGGTCGGGTGAGGTAACCGGAGTGACTCTGCCCGGTGCGATCCGGGAGGGGATCTCTTGCTCAGAAGTGGTTTTTGGGTTCCCGCTTTGTGCTGACCGGCGGGTTTGCGGCCCCTGTCGGCCCCACCGTTGGCCGGTGCGGGTGTAGCGAGGTCGCGGGCGCACCTGTCATGTTATGACTTTTGGAGTCCCCCATGAGTGTACGATTGTTGGTCGCGGACGATCACGAAGTGATTCGCACTGGGTTGGCCAGCCTGTTGGCCGGGTCCGACATTGAGATCGTGGCGGAAGCAGCCACGGGCAAGCAGACCATTTCGAAGGCCGAAAAGGTCAAGCCGGACGTGATCCTGTTGGACATCCGGATGCCTGACGGCGACGGTCTCTCGATCCTGGAGAAGCTGCGAGCCAAGGTGCCCAACAGCAAGGTGGTGATGCTGTCCACCTACGACAATCCTACGTACATTGCTCGGGCCGTGGCGCTGGGGGCCTGTGACTACGTGCTGAAGGGCTCCAGCCGCGAGGATTTGATCGCCACGATCGAGGCGGCCGCGGCGGGCGAATCCCCCTGTCGGGCGGGTGAGTTGCGGCGGGTGGCCGGCGCCATGAAGATTCGGCAAGCCTTGGATGATGACGACGTGCCACTGACGCAACGGGAGACCCAGGTGCTGCGCCACGTGGCCCTGGGGCTGAGCAACAAGGAGATTGGCCGCTCGCTGGACATCAGTGTCGAGACGGTCAAGGAGCACGTGCAGAACATCCTCCGCAAGATCGCTGTGAACGACCGGACCCAGGCGGCCGTGTGGGCGGTGCGCAAAGGGCTGGTTTGAGGCCCGAAGCGGTCGGAGGTGAGCAAGGCCCGTCCAGGTACCCCCTCCATAGCGGGGGCGCCGCAGGGCTTCTTTGCTTGCTCGCTGCCCCGATACGGGCAGTCCGGCTACGCGCCGTCTCTGCTGCTCGCCCCGAAAGACCTCTGCCCTGGGGTTTGGGCCCGGCCGGCCTTGGCCCCGTTTCGGCAACAGGGTCGTGCCTGGGGCCACGGACACCTGCCTGGGCTGTGGGCACAGCGAGCCTCTCTGTTTGGCTCGATTCCTATGCCGCCGGCCCCAGCGCTGGGCTACAATCGTAGGTGACCGGCCAAAGGCATCTGGGGCCTCTGAGTGAACGGGCGGCGGCCATGAAGGCAATCTTGGTCACGGGCGGTGCGGGGTTCATCGGCGGCCATTTCGTGCGCCGGTGGCTGGCCGAGGAGGATGGGCTCCTGGTCAATCTGGACAAACTGAGCTACGCCAGCAGCCTCCAGCGACTGGAGGTCGTGGCCGACAATCCTCGCTATCAGTTTGTCCACGGAGACGTCTGCGACGGGAATCTGGTCTACGAGCTTGTGGCGTCCCACCGCGTTTCGGCCATTGTACACCTGGCCGCGGAAACCCACGTGGACCGCTCCATCGACGATCCGGCGGATTTCGTGCGGACGAACGTGGAGGGCACCTTCCAGGTGCTCGAGGCGGCTCGGCGTTGGTGGCGCGGGCTGAACGAACCGGCCAGGTCCGAGTTCCGCGTGGTCCAGGTGTCGACCGACGAGGTGTATGGGTCGATCGACTCGGCATCCGGGGGACAGCCGGACCGTGCCACCGAAGATTCACCCTGCGCCCCCAACTCACCGTACGCGGCATCCAAGGCGGCCGCAGATCATCTGGCCCGGGCCTATTGGCGCACCTATGGATTGCCCGTGGTGATCACCCTGGGCTGCAACACATACGGCCCCTACCAGTTCCCCGAAAAGCTCGTGCCGCTGGTCATCCTCAACGCCCTGGAGGGCCGGCCGCTGCCTGTCTACGGCGATGGCCAACAGATCCGCGACTGGCTGCACGTGGAGGACCACTGCCGCGCCCTGCGCGCGGTGTTCGCCCGAGGGAAACCTGGCCAGCGATACAACATCGGGGCTGAATGCCAACGGACGAACCTGGAAGTGGTCCGCACCATCACCGCGATCATCGACCGGCTGGTGCCCGACTTGCCCCACGCGCCCTGCGGCGAGCTGGTCACCTTTGTGGCCGACCGGCCAGGCCACGATCGCCGCTACGCGATGGACACGACCAAGATCCGCACCGAATTGGGCTGGCAACCTCAGGTGGATTTCACTCAGGGGATGGAACAGACCGTCCGCTGGTACCTGGAGAACCGAGCGTGGGCCGAACAGGTTGCGGCGGGCAAATACGATCGCCAGCGGTTGGGGCTGGGGCCGGCGTGACGGGGAATGCGGGGAACGGACTGCCCGACGCCGGAGACCAGATCCGGGATGAGCCTGATCGGTCGGATGAGTCCCACCCACCAGTGAAGCTGATCAGATGAGCACGAGCTACTTCCACAAAGGGATCATCCTGGCCGGGGGGACCGGCAGCCGCTTGTGGCCGGCCACCCGGGCGGTGAGCAAGCAGCTGTTGCCGGTCTACGACAAGCCGATGGTCTACTATCCGCTGTCGACCCTCATGTTGGCCGGCGTGCGCCATATCCTCGTCATCGCCACCCCTCAGGACGTGGGTTCGTTCCAGCGTCTGTTGGGCGATGGCAGCTGGTTGGGTTTGCGCATCCAATACGCCGTCCAACCCCGGCCGGAAGGGTTGGCCCAGGCCTTGGTGATCGGCCGCGAGTTTATCGCTCAGGAGCATGTGCTCCTCATCCTGGGGGACAACTTGTTCTACGGGCATGGCTTCCAAGAGCTGCTCGCCGCCGCAGCGGCTCGGCGCGAGGGGGCCACGGTGTTCGCCTGTCCGGTCAGTAACCCGGAGGCTTATGGGGTGGTCGAATTGGACGGGTCGGGTCGGCCTGTGTCGATCGTGGAGAAGCCGCGCGAGCCGCGATCGGACTACGCCGTGACCGGCCTGTATTTCTATGACAGCCAGGCGGTTGAGATCGCTGCGCGGCTGACACCCTCGGCCCGCGGCGAACTGGAAATCACCGACCTCAACCGGGTTTACCTGAAGCAAGGCCAGCTCCACGTGGAGATCCTGGACCGCGGCTTCGCATGGCTCGATATGGGTACGTGCCAGTCGTTGTTGGAAGCGGCCAACTTCGTCCAGACGATCGAAAAACGCCAGGGCATGAAGATCGGCTGCGTCGAAGAAATCGCCCTGGCCATGGGCTTCATTGATCGGGATCAGTTTCGTAAACTGGCGGAAGGCGACGGCGGCAACTATGGCCTGTACCTGAAACAATTGCTGCAGCGGTACCACGGCGTAAGGGCCAGAGACCACCGATACAGTTCCCCTGACCCTTGACCCTCAACATTCAACCCTCGACCTTCAACCCTACCCATCCATGTATCGCGAAGGTCCCATCGAAGGCGTGGTCGTCAAATCGCTTCACCGGCACGAAGACCATCGCGGCTGGCTGATCGAGCTGTTCCGCATGGACGAGTTGGACGCGGGCAGCCACCCGGTGATGGCGTACGCGAGCCAGACGCTGCCGGGCATGGTACGGGGCCCGCACGAGCATCGCGAGCAGTCGGACTTGCTCGTCTTTCTGGGGCCGGGGGATTTTCGCGTCTGCCTTTGGGACGCCCGCCCCACTTCTGCCACCTTCTTGAACCGGACGACGTTCTTGGCGGGGAGCCGCCGCTGGGTGTCGGTGATCGTGCCGCCCGGTGTCGTACACGGGTACAAGAACGTCAGCGAGGTGCCGGGGCTGGTCTTCAATTGTCCGAACCGGCTCTACGCGGGTGTGGGGAGAAAGGAAGTGGTGGACGAGATCCGCCACGAAGAGGATCCGCAAAGTCCCTACCGGATCGATTGACCGGAACGCCCACCCCCGCCGCCATGCTGGCTGCGGTCTGAGCATCACTCCGCGTATCGTCCGCAGCAGTTGATGCGGGCGTAGAGGTCGTCCACCAGCCAATGGGCCAGGCAGAGGTGGATGCTTTCGACCATGGCCATGTCATCCAGCGGCACGTGGAGGCTGTATCGGGCCATCGCCTTGAGCTTGCCGCCGTCATAGCCTGTGACGCCGACGGTCAGAAGGCCATTCTCGTTGGCCCATTGGACGGCGGCCAGCACGTTGGGGCTGTTGCCCGAGCCGCTGATGGCCACGGCCACGTCCCCGGGCGAACCGTATTGGGCCAGTTGTTCCACGAAGATGCGGTCGTAGCCCAGGTCGTTGCCCAAAGCGGTGATCCAAGGGGCGTTGTCGGTCAGGCTCATGACCTTCAGCCGACGCGGCCGGCCCGTTTGCGGGATGCAGTTCTTTCCCAGATCTTCGGCCAAATGGGAGGCCGCAGCCGCGGATCCCCCGTTGCCGAAAAAGAAGACGAACCGTCCCTCGTCCCAAGCCGCATAGATGAGGTCAGCCAGTTGGCGGAGTTGCGCGTGGTTGATGCGAGCCAGTTCGTCCCGCAATCGATCGAAATACGCTTCGCTGTCAAGGGAATATCCGAGCATCGTTGGTTGGCCTAGCGCAAAGGACTGATAGCGGTATCGAGCTTCATGCAGCCCCCAAGCCGCTGGTCGGTTTGTCCAGCGTCTCATCCGGCGCGCCTCAGGTGACGCGCAGGCTATTGTAACGGCCAGCGGTTGCCGGGAACAGCCCTATCGAGCAAGGCGGCCAAAGCTGCGCCGCCCCTTGGCAAGGCCGTGCCACCGTTGGCAGGTTGCCGACCGCCGCAGAAGTTGGTAGTGGTGCGCTGTTTGCACCTCAAACGCTCCGGCGGCCTTTGGGGGCCCGGGGGCCGCCGGGCGTCGGCGCCAGGGGGGACCAGCTGATCGTGAAGAGCAGCATGGCTCTTGCCGAGCAGCTGTGGAGTCCCGACAAACGTAAACAGGACGCTGACACACTCCACAAGAACTCCAGCAACGCCGCTTCGTGGTTGACAGCGGCGTCACGTTCCATTCTAGTTTTCGCATATGCTGGCGTCCACGTCCTGCGCTGCAATGAGCCTCACGGGAGACACGCAAATGGTCAGAATCACCCGCCGGGAACTCTTGCGAGCCGGATTGGCCGGGCTGGCTGCCGGCGTTTCGGTTGCCTCCATGGCGAAGGCCGATGAGGCGAACGCGAACTACGAAAAACTCGACGCAGTGCTCGCGCGGCCGGTTTTCAAGAGAGAGCTGTTCCCGGAGCCGGTGCTCATTGAATCGGTCGATCTGCTTCGGTACGGTGGATCGTTCCTCTGCCGGGTGCGGTCGAACTGTGGCGCGGAAGGGATTTCGGTCGCTCATGGCACGATGCGGCTACTCTATCCGGATCTTCCTAAGGCGCGTTGAGCCGGTCTTTGTGGGCCAGGATGCACCGCGGTTGGATGAGATTGTCGACAAGGCGCTCGTCTTCGCCATGAACTACCCGTTCGGCGGACTCGGCATCGGCATCCCGCTGGCGACCGCCGAGTTTGCCGTCCTGGACATGATGGGGCGGATTTGCGGCAAACCGGTGGGCCGGTTGCTCGGCGACCTACACAACACGCACGTGCCCGTCTACCAGGCGACCGAATGGCGCGACCTGGATTCCCACGGCCCCCTTTTGACTTAACATTTTCATGCCGACAAGGCTGGCGGGCGTTAGTTTTTCCCTAC
>DQVB01000068.1 GCA_015661985.1 Planctomycetota bacterium
AGCAACAGCTGGGAACCGACATTTCGGGAGGGAGAACGCCATGTGCCAGAATTGTACGCGTCGGGATTTCCTGGGTGCCACGGCGGCCAGTGGGATGTTGTTGGCCGCTGGAGCGTTGCGGGCCGGAGACCAAAAAGCGCCCGAACCGCCTCCCAAGAAAGTGCGCCTGGTGGCCATTTTCGCGGGCCGTCCGATGCCAGCCGATCGGAGTTGGGGCGTGTGCGAAGAGGAAATCGCTGCCATGGAAAAACGGCTGGCCGAAGTGGAGAAGACGTTGGATAACGTCGAATTCATGGTGGGTCGAGCCAGGACGGCGTCCGAGGCGCAGGCGCTTTTGCAGCGGGGCGGCAAAGACGCCCCTGTGCTGGTCATCCCCTTGTGCATTCGCGGACTGTTGGCCGTCTCCGAACCCCTTCTCAAAAGCGGCCGGCCGTTGGCCGTATTCGCCCCGCCGGCCAGCGGCCACGATTGGATGTATCCGTACCGCTGGCGCCAACAGGGTAAACCCGTGACGATGTTCACCTCCAGCGACTACGGGGAACTGGAGCGAGCCGCGCGGCTGCTGCGCGTCGTGCCCCTGTTGAGACAAAGCCGCGTGCTTGTGTTCCTGCCCATGCGCGGCACCCCGCCGGCGTGTTCTCCGGAGGAGATCAAATCGCGTTTGGGCGTTGATGTGGTCGTGGTGCCGCAGGAGCGGTTTGATCGACTGCTGGAGGCTGTGGACGCCAAGGCGGCCGAAGCGGAGGCCGACCGCTGGATCCGGGAGGCCAGGCGGATGATCGAGCCGGGGCGCGAGGATGTGCTCAAAGCAGCGCGGGTCAGTTTGACGCTCGCACGCCTGATGGACGAGGAAAAGGCCCAGGGCTTGGCCGTCGGTACGTGCATGGGATGGCTTGCCCGCGGCTTCCCCTGCCTCGGATTCACCCGGCTGCGGGACCGCGGCATTCCCGCCTCGTGCGAAGGGGACATGGATTCGCTGTGGACCATGCTCCTGTTCGGCTACGCTTTCGGGGTGCCCGGCTTCCAGGGCAACGCCACCTTCGATACCGCTAAGAACGCCCTCTGGACCGCCCATTGTGTGGGCCCCCTGAAGATGGACGGGCCCGAGGGTCCGGATGCGCCCTACCTGCTCCGCAGCCACTCGGAAATCGGTGGCGGCGTAGTCCCGGAAATCCAGTACCGGCTCGGCCAGAAGATCACTCGCAGTAAGCTGGTCAACCTGGATACCCTGCTGATTTCCACAGGGACGATCATCGAAGTGCCCGACAAATCCTTCCGCGCCTGCCGCACGCAGATCGTCACCGAAGTGGCCGATGCCGCCCAAATGGTACGCAACTGGGGCGGCGGCGTGCTGGACGGCGACATGATGACCCTCTTGCACCGCGTGGTCTTTTACGGCGATCACCTCCAAAGTGCCCGCCACCTGGCTGACCTGCTCGGCCTGCGTGTGGTGGAAGAGGGATAGGCCGAAGCACGCACATCGGTCTTCGATTTGACGCGAGCGGGCTGCCGCCGAAAGATGGGCTCTTGCCCCGAAGGCGAAAGGGCATTGTGCCGATACCGCAGCCTCCAGCCACTCGGGCGGCGTTGGCCGTGCGCCTTTGTTTGCTTACGGGGCCGAAGCGTGCCGGGCCGGGGTGCCGAGCGGCGGCGACACTTTGCCTTTGATGAGGGTCTCGATCACACCAAGACCGGTGATGCGGCGACCCAGAGCCGAAGCAGGCGAGCAAGCCGCCGACGGGCGCAGTTTCCCGCGTCTCCTCAAACGTCACAAGAAAGGACGAGTGGACGACGGACCTTTCCCGACGCCGTTTCGTCGTGGCAGCCGCTTCGCTGGCCACCGCACGCTGGCTCGTGGCGCCGGCCACCGTTGACGCGAAAAGAGCCGATGCCACCGAGCAGCTTCGGCCCGAGGCCATCCGCCGGCTGCATCCGATCGGCTGGATGGGAAAAGGCATGGCCAGCCGTCGCGGATCGCGCTGTTCCGGAAGTACGCCCCGGGCTTGAAGCGCCTGGCGGACTGGGCGCACATGCACGTCCTCTGGTGGTTCGACCGCAACGATACGCCCCAGCGGCGGGCAACGTGCCCAAGACGATCCAATACATGACCGGGCGCGACGAGGTCGCCCAGACGGCCACACGATTCGACGCTCAAAGAAACGCAACCGGCGAAACGATACACGTCTTCAGCCACGACGGCAACGACTATCGGAGACGGCTTGGCGGGCAGCTTCGTGGGAAGCAGCGTAGGGGCTGGCATCGAGGATACTGCGGGTGAACTCGGAGCGGAAATTGGTGGCTGGGGAGGTGGTTTCGGTGGCGCATCCGGACCGATGGGCGCTGGCAGATTGCTCGAGATAGTTCTCGAGATAGTTCTGAGGACAACAGTAACGGTGAGTCGATGAGGAGGCGACGGTCTCCCGTCGCCCGGTTGGGTGATGAAAGGCCCCAAAACGCGTGGAACTATTCCTGGAGCGGCAACTGGCAGCCGGGAACAGGCACTCACGTTTCTGGATGATAAACTGCTTCCTTTTCACGTCCGGCGCCGCCGGACGCGGCCGCCGATGCCACCGCAAGATGCAAAAGAGCGTGTATCGCGTTCGTGCCCAATTGGCGATTTCTGGCAGCATTGCCCTGGACACGTCCCGAGAGGAAGGAGCACACCAACGGGGACAGACGGCTGCCGCTTTCCACAACGCCCGCAACGGCAAGGCGGCGTGGTCCCCTGGAATGATGGTACGCCCTGAAGAAGCCCGGCTTTTCCGAAAAGCCGGGCTTCTTCAGAAAAAGCCGGGCTTCGAATTCGGCAACTTACCGGCAACTCATTGGTGTGTGGCGCCTAGGGGTCCGCCCGCCTGGCTCCTCTAGGATGATTGTTCACCCGTTTCAGATCCAGTGCCTTCTCCTGCAGCGGCGCCCACCGGCGGTGGCTCTTGTTCGGTCTTCTCGCCCACCGCCCCGATGAAGGTCAGCTGCTTCTTGTCGCCCACCTTCTTGGTGTCCACCGTGATGATATCCTTGCCCTCGAACTCGCCTTTGAGCAGTTCTTCGGAAAGCGGGTCTTCGATGTAGTTCTCGATGGCTCGTCGCAGGGGCCGGGCGCCGAAGTCGAGGTTCGAACCCTTCTTGATGAGGAACTTCTTGGCGTCGTCGGTGAGCACCAGCTTCAGGTTCCGCTCGCCCAAACGCTGGCGCACCTTGCGCAGTTCCATCTCAACCACCTCAGCAAGGTCATGCTGGGTGAGGTGCCGGAAGACGATCACATCGTCCACACGGTTGAGGAATTCGGGGCGGAAGACCTTTTCGATCTGTTCCAGCACCCGTTCCTTCATGCTCTCGTAGCTGGCGTCATCGTCCGGCTTCTGGAAGCCAAAGGCCGCTTCGTTCTTGATCGCCTCAGCGCCGGCGTTCGTGGTCATGATGAGGATCGTGTTACGGAAGTCCACATTGCGGCCGAAGCTATCGGTGAGCCGGCCTTCTTCCATCACTTGGAGCAGCATGTTGAACACATCGGGGTGCGCCTTTTCGATTTCATCCAGCAGCACGACGGCGTAGGGCCGACGGCGGATCTTTTCGGTCAGCTGGCCGCCTTCTTCGTAGCCCACGTAGCCCGGCGGAGCGCCGATCAAGCGGCTGACGTTGTGCTTCTCCATGTATTCACTCATGTCGATCTGCACCAAAGCGTCCTCGTCGCCGAACATGAACTCGGCCAAGGCCTTGGCCAAAAGCGTTTTTCCCACGCCCGTGGGGCCGGCGAAGATGAAGCAACCCGTGGGCCGTTTGGGGTCCTTCAGCCCGCTGCGGCTGCGGCGTACTGCCTTGGAGATCGATTTGATCGCCTCGTGCTGGCTGACCACACGCTTGTGCAGCTCGTCCTCCATCTGCATCAGCCGCAGCGAGTCCTCGGTGGTCATCCGTGTCAGCGGGATACCCGTCATCTTGGAGACCACTTCGGCGATCACCTCTTCGTCGACCACGCCATCGGTGGATTGGGATTTCTCGCGCCACTGGCGGGCAATAGCCTGTTTCTTCTTCTTCAGCTTATCTGCCTGGTCGCGCAGGGCGGCGGCCTTCTCGAAATCCTGCTCGGCCACGGCTCGCTCTTTCTCTTCGTTCAGCCGCTCCACCTCCTCATCGATCTCTTTCAAGTCGGGCGGGCGAGTCATCGACTTCAGGTGGACCCTCGCCCCCGCCTCGTCGATCACGTCGATCGCCTTGTCCGGCAGGCAGCGGCCCGTGACGTAACGACTGGACAACTCCACCGCCGCCTGGATGGCATCATCGGTGATCTGGACGTGGTGGTGTTTCTCGTACCGGTCCCGCAGGCCCTTGAGGATGTCGATGGTTTCTTCTTTCGTAGAAGGCTCGACGATGATCTCCTGGAACCGGCGAGCCAGTGCGGCGTCCTTCTCGATGTACTTCCGGTATTCGTCCATCGTCGTCGCCCCGATGCACTGGATTTCGCCGCGCGACAGGGCCGGCTTGAGCACGTTGGACGCGTCGATGGCGCCCTCGGCGCCGCCGGCTCCGACCAGGGTGTGCAATTCATCGATGAACAGGATGATGTTCTTGGCCCGTCGCACTTCGTTCATCACCGCCTTGATCCGCTCTTCGAACTGCCCCCGGTACTTCGTCCCGGCGACCATCATGGCCAAATCCAGGACCACGATGCGGCGGTCCATGAGCAGCTCGGGCACGTTGCCCTGGACGACCCGCTGGGCGAAACCTTCGACGATGGCCGTCTTCCCCACACCCGCTTCCCCCAGAAGAACCGGGTTGTTCTTCGTCCGGCGGCTGAGGATCTGCATCGTCCGCTCGATCTCCCGCTCACGGCCGATCACCGGATCGAGCTTGCCCTGGCGGGCCAGCTCGGTCAGGTCGCGCCCAAAGCTGTCCAGGGCCGGGGTCTTTGACTTCGTGCTCCGCTGTGGTTCCTCGCTGCCACCCATGCCAGATCGCTCCGCGCCTTCGCTGTGCTCAACCCCGTGGCCCAAGAGGTTCAATACCTCTTCCCGCACGTCCTCCAGTCGCAGTCCCAAATTCATCAGCACCTGGGCCGCCACACCTTCCTGCTCCCTCAAAAGCCCCAGCAGGATGTGCTCCGTACCCACGTAGTTGTGGTTCAGGTTGCGCGCCTCTTCCATGGAGTACTCGATCACTTTCTTCGCCCGAGGCGTCTGGGGGAGCTTGCCCATGGTGACCATGTCCGGACCGCTCTGCACCAGCTTTTCCACCTCCAGTCGAATCTTGCGCAGGTCCACATCCAGGTTCTTGAGCACATTGGCCGCCACCCCGCTTCCCTCCTTGATCAACCCAAGCAGGATGTGTTCGGTCCCAATGTACTCGTGGTTAAAGCGCTGCGCTTCCTGGTTGGCCAGCTGCATCACCTTCCGGGCACGGTCAGTAAATCGCTCGTACATGGCCTCGTACTCCGTATCTCCTCTTTCCCGCTGCTGCGGTTGATCGTCTTCTAAAACTTCATCGGAACCTGGCTGTCGCCCGTTCCGTCAAGGCAAACCCGCCCGAGGTCCGGCCGGGCACCCATGAGGCACCTCTACGCCGCTTGCGCGGGTTTCTGCCCCTGTGGATGCTTTTGCTTCTCTGTCCCTTCGACCGCCGGTTCCGAATTCCCCGCTCCGTCTTGGTCGAGCCGAGACATGCTTGCCGCTTGAAGTAACTCGCGTTCCCGGCGAATCTCCAATTCCCATTTTTCCGCGCCGTCCAAGCGCTCCAATCGGGACAGGCACGCCCCCGCTTCGCCCAACCGCCGGGTGTGTCTGAGCAACGTGGCCAACATCAACGTCGCATCAACGTCGCGAGGATCACGCTGCAACAAGCCCACCAACACATGCTCGGCTTCGAACCAGTCGCCCTTCAGGTAGTGCGCCACCGCCTGACGAAACTGGCCCTCGCTCCACGCCGTCACTAGACCCACCGGATATTGACGGTGCCACCGGTAGGAAAACACCGCCGAGATGACCCAAAATCCGCCGACCGCCAGCCATACCAAAATACGCATGGCCGGCGTGAACAGTTCACTCCAAAGGAGGGAGGTGGCAAGCCCCAGGTTCACCAGCGCAGCGAAGCCGATCGCGAAAAACAATCCCGACCACGCCCCGTGACTCCACAATTGCGGCAGTCCCGGCCAAACATACGTGGCCCACGGCGTCCTGCGCATCGCCTGCGTTCCCTCGCGCCAATCCAGGTCCTCGAACGATTATCCAGCGGTCACCGAATTGTAGCTCTTGGATGCACCCGGATCAAGGCAACCCACGACCCGGTAGCAGGTTACGATCGGCCCGAAGGTGGCACACCACAACGGCCCGTGATCCGCAACCGCGGACCGTCAGTCACCTTGGGTCGATCTGCCTCACACAGACGGCCGCCTCGCGGGACCCGAGCCTGGAAATCACCGCCGTGGAGAACCGACGGCGGACAGACGCACCAGTCGTGGCCCGCGCGTGCCCATCTGTCCGTTCCGGCTGCAGGCTCAGGGCTCTGGGCCAGAGCGCGGAGAAGCTAGTATACACGGCCCGGTTTCGTAGCGACTGGGGAGACGATCCTCGGCCCGCACCCAAACCGCGCGGATCTGAGTGGCAATACCTTCGTCGATGGAATGCTGCTCGCCAGCCTGGCCCCACGACAACATATGATCTTACTCCATCATGGTGTATTGATCAGCATTTATCCGCCATGTGGCCAATACGGCCCAGCAGTTCTGTTAGATACGCCTGCGTTCTGGCATCTGTGACGGAATGTCTTACACCATCCCGTGGGGCACTCGGCCTGGCGCAGACCTTGATACTGCCGATGGTCTGCAACGATAGATCGCAATGACCGATCTGGGACGATGCTACCACCACGGTGTCGGTAGTGTTTCATGCGTTAGTCGCGATTTGAGACGCTCCACCCAGGTGCGTACGCGGTTTTCGCCTCCTCTGACGGTCGGGCCGACAACGGAGCCTTTCCCCGAAGGCGAAAAGGGGCCGGGTCTTCGCCGGAAGCGGCCCGGAGGGTGCGTCGCACGAATTGCCCCCGTTGCCTTCCTCCCACCGCGTATAGCCCCTTTGACAAACGGATTGCGGTGTCGGTGGCCCCGGACGGCGAGGGCCGAACCAGCAGGATGGGTCGAGGCTGCCACCAGGCGGCCGATGGCCCACCGTGATGGGCTCGCCCCTCAGTACTGCGAGGCAACCATCGGCCGGTTCGTGGCGAAGGCCCAACGGCTTTTTTCACATGCCGCCCGTCACTCCGACGACGTGCCGCCGCGAGACCATTGGGCCGACCCCCGTGCACAAGTTCTACAGCCTCTGCCGCGGCGGAGGGGTCTCCGCCGAGGCATTGTTCGCGCGAAGACGAGCAGCTCGACGGCGCGCATGCTGCGCTAGCCGTGATGATTTGCCTGGGCTGCCTCAAGCGCGCCGTCCTGTGGGCGGATTGCCGCGTTACCCGACGGGAATGCAAGTTGCACCGGTGGCCGTATTGCCGGACCTGCGCATCCCGCTGCTACGTCGATCGCCCAGCGGATGGCTTCCGCCCAACGTTCCAGCCAAACGACCGTGGCCGACTCAGCCCAGCCTCGACACCCACCGCCGAGTCCAATAAACTCGCCCGTCAGTAGTCGGTGCCGCGCGCGTGCCAGGGCGTAAAGCTCTAAGGTGGGACAGGCTTCCGGCCTGTCATCCACAACCCAAGAGATTCGCGCCCGGCGCACACATGTGGGAGCAGGTAAGACTGTAGAACCGTTCTGCTGCGAGGGTCTCTACAATGCCTCACGAACCGCTGGACGTCCAAGCCCTTCACGAAATGTCCTCGGCCTTCATGCCCGCCTGTGTGATCGGGGCCGCCGCGGAATTGGATCTGTTCACTCGCCTGGGCCAGGAGAGCTTGTCGGCCGACCAGATCAGCCGGCGGCTCGATTCGGACCTCCGTGCCACCACCATGCTGTTGGATGCCGCCGCCGCCCTGGGATTGCTGGAGAAGCACCAGGGCCGGTACACCGTGCCTGAGGCTCTGCGACCACTCCTTTCCGCCCACGGTCCTCAGACGGTTCTCCCCATGTTACAGCACCGCATGAACGTTCTGCGCAGCTGGGCCCTGCTGCCGTGGGTGGTCCGTGCGGGCATCCCTGGGCCTCGCACGGCCAGCATCCGCGGCCCGGCGGCCGATCGGGCTGCCTTCGTGGCGGCCATGCACTCGGCGGGCGCCCCGGTCGCCGACCAACTGGTGGCCCGCCTTGGGCTGGCCCCTTTCGGCCACCTCTTGGACGTCGGCGGGGCCTCGGGGACCTGGACCCTCGCCCTACTGCGCATCGCCCCCGAAGCGACGGCCACGATCTTCGATCTGCCGGATGCGATCCAGCAGGCCAGAGAGCGAATCGAACGGTCGGAGTTTGCCGCCCGCATCCGCTTGGTGGCCGGTGACTTCTACGTGGACGAACTGCCGGCCGGCGCCGACCTGGCTTGGCTGAGTGCCATCGCCCATCAGCATTCACGCCAGCACAACCGCGAGCTGTTCGCCAAGGTCTTCCGCGCGTTGGAGCCCGGCGGCACGATCGCCATCCGCGACGTCCTCATGCAACCCGATCGCACCCGCCCAGTCCAGGGCGCCCTGTTCGCCATCAATATGTTGGTCAATACGGAAACGGGAGGGACCTTCACGTTTGAGGAATTCGCCCAAGACCTGGAGGCGGCCGGTTTCCGTGACGTGCGCCTGGTTATCCACGCCGAAGACATGAACTCCGTACTGATCGCCACGAAGGCTTGAAGGGGAATCCGGCGGACGTTTTCTGGGGCCACCGCTGAACCCAGGGGGGATCGCTTTGCCCATCTGCCCGGAGCTCAGTAGCGCCGGGGGGATGGCTTTCGGTTCATGGCGAGGCGGCCGCCACGTAGCGGCTGAGGATCCCCACGTTGGTGATGAAAGTGCTGCAGTCGATGATTCGGCGAGTCGGATCGTCGTCGCCGTGGTAGCGGAGCCGTCCGTCCTCGACCCACCGGCCCCGTTTGTCCAGCGAAGCGATCACGGCGCGCACTTGGGCGATCAACCCGGCGGAGGGGCGACCCGGCCTGCTGGGCTCTTGTGGCTTGAGTTGCTCAGGTCGGAGTCGGCGGAGCCGCTCGTACCGGCGCTGGATCCCGTCCAGGTTATGCCCCACTTTGAAGGCATAGTGGGTGGGCAGATCATCGTCTCGGTAGGTCAGTTCATACTTCTTGGTGAAATAGAGCGGCCGGTTGGTCTTCAGCTCGTAGAATCGAGCCAATCGTCCGTCGGGCAGTTGGGAGCGGCGCAGGTAGTGGAGGGCCCGCGGAATGGGCTCCAGGTACCGCTGGTCGCCCGTTTCTCGATACATCTGCAGCAGCGCCTGGAGCACTCCTTGGGATTCCCCGCCGGTGACCGCCGGCGGTTCGAACTTCCTGGCCCAGGCCGGGTGCATATCCGCGTCATACTGTTGCGCCCAGGCCGGTTGAGGGTCGGGCATCTGGGCCAGCAGTATGAACTGGCCGGCCCGTTCCGCCGCGGCGCGGTAGCGCAGGTCGCCGTACGTGCGCCAGGCTCGCCACATCACATCGACCGCGTCGTTGATGGCGTTGTCGTTGACGGTGTAGAAGGCCGCGTAGCTGGTGCCCGGCCATGTACGTGACCAGGACTCAGGATAACAGGCCCGCTTCACCGGGAACCGGTCGCGATCCGGTGGCCTTTCGAACCGTTGGGGCCAAGCCCCGTTGGGATACTGGACGGCCACCAGCCGGTCCAGGCCGTCACGGACCGCCTCGTGGATTTTCGGGTCGCCGCGCTCCAGCGTCTCGTCCAGTGCCATCAGGAATCGCAAGGCCGACTGTGTGGTGTTGTCGTCCAGAGTCGACGTGTTGCGCTGGGGGCGGCCCTCAATGGCCGGATCGACACGATAGGCGTAACGCCGGCGCCGAGACGGGTCCAGTTCGATCCGGTAGTCCCAGCCTCCCGATCGCAATTGGCCGCGCACCAAGCAGTATCCGGCATCGCGAGCGGCCTCCAGCAGATACGCTTGCCCGGTGGCCCGGTACGCCTCGAGCAAAGCCATACCCACAGCCGGTGTGCCGGGCGGCTGGACCCAAACGGTCGTTGCCGAAGCCCGTCCCTCGCCCTCCCGTTTGGTCAGGTCTTCGCTGTATCGCCACAAATAGCCACCCTCGGCGGCCACTTCCTTGTGGAAGAACTCCACGGCCCGCCGCAATGCCTCGGAAGCCTCATCAACGGACGGGGCTCCGGCCCGCGCGGCATTCAAACTGGCTATCGAAAGGATCAACGCCACCAGCCAGGGGCCAAAGGGACAGCTCATGCCAGCAATGGCGGCAAACACGAGACGGAGTGGCGACAACCAAGAGAGGCTTTTCTCCGGCATTTTTCTATCTCCAGTCGCAGGTTCGCTGCGTAGACAGCACGAAGTAGGAGGAAGGTGGTCCAAGCCAAACGGCATGCTCGGCTTTGGCGTGAAAGGGCAAGTCGGGCAGGCTCTGCTATCGGGTAGGAACCAGGCGCGCTGGTTGAGCGTCTCGCTTTTCTTGTAACGGCTTGGGCGTCGGCCGTCAAGAGGCAGGCAGAAGGCGTGGCCAACTCGGCGCCGGCGTCGGTGCG
>DQVB01000172.1 GCA_015661985.1 Planctomycetota bacterium
CCCGCCGCCGCCGTCCGCCGAAGCCCCGCTCACATCCTTCCGTTGTG
The DNA here is from genome assembly GCA_015661985.1 of Planctomycetota bacterium. GTDB lineage: Bacteria > Planctomycetota > Planctomycetia > Pirellulales > Thermoguttaceae > SZUA-1497. The sequence continues at coordinate 48 of DQVB01000172.1, forward strand.
TCGCTCCAACTCGGCGATCTTCCGCACACGCCGGGCATGCCGGCCGCCCTCGAATGGGGTACTCAGCCAAACCTTGATCAGCCCGTCGATGGGGCTGTCCTTCAACATGTCCCCGGAAAGGCAAAGCACGTTCAGGTCATTGTGGCGCCTACTCAGCTCCGCGGTCAGCTCGTCGTGGCAGGGCGCGGCCCGGACCCCCGGATACTTGTTGGCCACGATCGCCATGCCCAACCCGGTGCCGCAGATCAAGATCCCTCGGTCCGCATCGCCCGCACTGACCCGGCGGGCCACCTGTTGGGCAACGTCCGGATAGTCGATCGGCCCCGATTCCTGCGTGCCTACGTCGATCACCTCCTGGCCCCAACGGCGCAGCAGCTCGACGATCCTGGCACGCAGCTTCGTGCCGCGGTGATCGCTGCCGATGGCAATCCTCATCGTCCCTGGCCGATGCGCAACGAACTCCACACCTCTGTACTCCCCCGGACCACGTCGAGGCACCACCTTGCAGGGCCTTCGCCCAAACAGTTTGCCCTCGCCCCCGGACAGCCACCAACACTTCCGTTCAGGCCCGCTTGTCCTTCCTCACAGCTCGATCACTCGACAGTCACCTCCCGACGATGAATCTATCGCCTGGGTGGCGCGGATGCAACGGGGTGCCGCCCGGGATCGCCTGTCGGCCGCCTCTCCGGGGGAACTCCCGAGAACGGCCTCAGACGCCCGGCACGGTTTCCCGTAGCTGCCGGCCTTTCCGGACGATTTCCCGAATCCCGTCCATCCTGAGCACCGGCCCGGCGGGCCACAGTGGCGGAAAGGCATCGCCACGTTTCATGTTCGCAACCGAACCATGGCGGCTGGACGGCAGCCGGGCGTCGATCTAACCTGGTCAGTCAGGGACGGTTGAGATGACTGGCACCCCGGGCGGGCGGTGCCGGCATGGCGTTTGCATCCGGGTGGTTCATTCGCTCTGGCCACACAACTACGAGGACCACTTGCGGTGAACCGATCTCTGTTGAGGGCATGGGCTTCCGGCCAAGCGTTCCGCCTGATGGCGGTGGTTCTGATTCTGCTGGCCCCCTGGGTCGCCGTGGCAGCTGCCCAGCCCGTTACGGTTCGGAGCCGCGACGGAAGCGTCGTGACCGGAGAAGTGGACGCCAGCACGGATGAGGATTTTCTCTGCGTGCGGTGCACCGGCCCCGGCATCCTCGTGTTCACCAGGGTGGCGTGGGATCGGATCGAGGCGGTGGAGCACCGGGGACGAAGGATGGACGCCCAGCAGTTCTCCGGGATCGCCGGCCGCATGGCCACCCCGATACCTACCGTGGCCCTTTCGCCCGCCCCGGTCGGACCACCCGGGGGCCAGCCCGCGCTGCGCATCGAAGGACAACCCCGTCGGCGCGTTGACCGCCTGGAGGTAGAGGCCACCGTGGCCGACTGGGACGCCGATGTGGAAAACGATGGCTTGGAAGTCCGGTTGCAGCCATTGGATCGTGACGGGCACGTGGTACCCCTGCGAGGCACGATGACCGCTGAGCTTGTGGTGCAGCGGGCGGGCACGCCGGGGCTGCGGGCCATGTTTCCACAGATCGGGCGTTGGGTGCGATCGGTGCGGCCGCCGGACGTTGGGCCATACGGGGCCGTTTATCGGTTGGAATTCCAGCGAGTACACCCGGATTTCGACCTCGGCATCAGCTGGGACGGACTGTTGCACGTCAGGCTGGGGGTGCCAGGCCAAGGGACGCTGGATGTGTCGGTCCCGGTATGGCTCCGGGCGGAGTCTCCGCTGCGCGATCGCCTGCAGCTCTATCAGAACCGCCGGTTCTTGCCCGCCGAACCGACGGGCCGCTGGAGCAGTGCGCCCCGTTGAGCGCCACGTTGCAGAAAGGAAAGGAAACGTAGGATGGGCATTCTTGCCCGTCAATCGCGGGCTCGGCCGGCGCTTCCGGCCAGTGCGCCACAACTCACATTTTCTGACATCCAGGATGTCCAAGTTATTGCGCGTTTTGTCCCACTTCTGACGGACAGGAATGTCCATCCTGCCCTGCCGGTTTGCAACGCTGGGGTTGAAGGACCCTCCCATGGCGGCACGGACGACGCCATCGCCCCCGCAGCATGGTAGAGTCTTTGGGCGACCAGCCCGACGGACCGCGGCCACAGGCGCGCGGGCTGGTTGCTTTCTGAAACACTTGGCCAAAGAAAGGGGAAGCGATGAGGCAAGCTATGGTCAACCGCAGCGCTTGCTTGATGGCGTCGTTGCTGTGGTGTATCGGTTGCGCCACGGTAGCCGAGGCCGCGGAAGGCAAACTGCATACGCCCCAGGGCGTGCGGCTGCTGGAGAACAAGAGCTTCGATGACAGCCCGCCGGCGCGCCGACAGATCCTGGAGCTGTACAAAGACCTGCGGGTTACCGACGTCTGCGACGGCATGGATCTGATCGGGCTGCAAGACGTGGGGCTCATGGATCCGGCCATCCGGCCCCTGTGGCGCGACGAAGAACATTTCACCCATCGTTTCGTCGGGTTTGCCGTCACGGTCCGTTATCTGCCCTCGGACGTCCGGGTGGGGCAGGGATCTTTTCCCACGCTGGAGGGTTTCCAGCGATTCAAGCGCGAGCAGTACGCCCGGGCGCCGGACCCATGGGTCGAGGCCCTCAAGCCGGGCGACGTGGTGGTGATGGATGTCAATGGAGTCGTCGAGGGAGGCAATATCGGCTCGAACAACAGCCTGCGATGGGTTGAACATGGGGTGGTCGGCGTGGTGACCAACGGCGGGGCTCGCGACACGGACGAGATCGTGAAGGTCAAAAGGCCGGCCCTCTATCTGCGTCACGGCTATTCGACGCGCGGCGTGCGTCCCGGGCGGATGATCACCGAATCGTACAATTTCCCCATCAACTGTGGTGGCGTGCTGGTCTATCCCGGCGATCTGATCGTGGCCGATGGCGACGGGGTGATCGTGGTGCCCCGCCAGTACGCCTTGGAAGTGGGTCGATTGGCCCGCCGGATCCACGACGATGATGAAGCGAGTCGCCGCCAGCGGTTCCAGCGGCTCGGCATTCCCCTGGACGAAACGGTCCGCCCGACTAAAGCCCCTCCGGCCAGGCCGTGAGGGGCCGGCCGCAACCCACGCGCCGCCGGAAAGCGCCCAGGTTCGGCGGGGACCGCAGGACGGTGCG
>DQVB01000493.1 GCA_015661985.1 Planctomycetota bacterium
CCCATCACACAAACCAGGCGGCAGCAGTTGCGCGCGATGACCCACCGTTATCTGGTCCGATCCACGGAGGGCGCGCGGGTTGGAGGCATTGTGGTGGGGCTCGAGTCGGCGCTGGCCGAGGCATTGCGATGGGTCTCGACCCACCCTACGCGGTACGCGCTGGCCGAGGCTACGCGCTCCCAGTGGTCGGTCTCGACCCACTCTACGCGCTCCCAGCCGTAGTGCAAATCGCACTCGTGGGGCCTCGGCGGTGTGCCGCCGCGGAGGACCCGAAGGTGACCCGAACAACGCCAAGAAAAGAAAAACTAGATCTGACCCCCGCGCTCGGGAAGATCGGTTCTGGGTGCCGTATCGGAACAAGACGGCTCGCCAAGTCGCCGCCACATTGCGTCACATTCGCGGCAAGGCGATCGACATGGACGAGTTCATTTTGCAAGAGGAAGTCGACGAGCTGCCCCACGAGGAGCACGTGCGCTTCGAGCAAGAACGGATGACTCGATGTACCTCCTATCTGAAAGGCCTCCTGTTGGAATTGGGATGCAGGGACCGAACCGAAGGTGGCTCACCGTCAGCCAGCCGGATCAGGGGCGAGTGGTAGCGCAAACGCCGGTCCACCGGCCGCCCGTCAACCTTTTCTGTGATCACCCGGTTCGATGGGCCATCCCAGACGAGATTCAGATGTCCTTGGTTGGTCCGCCAGTCGATTGCGTGCTTGTCAGCTGTGAGGTCCTCTTCGAGTGACCAGTGGCCGACCGTGTCGAGAAAATCGGCCAGCGTCCGATGCCCACGCGTCGAGGCACACGCGACGACGAAGCCGCAGCGGAGGTTGTTTTGGTCGACCGGTCGCGGCGGCTCAGTCAGCAGCCCATCCAGGCAGAGGCCGGCGCCGCCAATGACGCTCAAACGGTACCCAGCGTCCGCCTGGCCCTCCTGCCCGCCGGCGCCGTTCACCGTTCGCGACCGAAGCAGGCGTACCGAGACCAGCGTCCGACCCACGCGCCAGCCGATCAGCGTGCCGGCTCTCAGCTGGATCGGCCGGCGATCGTAGGCGCGGCCGTCGACGAACATTTCATCGACCATACCGCCCTCGGCCGGCTCAATGTTAAGCCTCATGATGGCCGTCGGGATGTTGCTTTTGGCCAGGTCCACCTCGTACAGGACAATTGCCGCCGGGCCGTGCTGCAGCGACGCCACGGTCGCGTGTTTGGTCGTCGGGATCGGCGTGATGTATGACGAGCGGCGTTCGGTCTTCGTGCCGGCGTAGGTGATCTTGAAGGGCAGGTCCCAGTAGGGCCGGTTGTTGTAGACAGGCCGCCGGCCGGTCTGGGTGCCCAGGCTGAAGTCTGCGGTCATGTAGAGCGAGCACTCGACGCCCTGGCGTCCTTTCAGGACCCGGTAGCGCATCCGAAAGGGATACATGCCGTCTTTGCGGGCCGCAGCGCGTATCCGGGCCGGCACCGGGTAATCGTTGACGGCGAAGACGTAGATGAACGACCGCAGCCGCTCACGCAGCGGCTGGCCACACTGTTTGAAAACCAGGCACGAGACCAGGCTGCGGCCGGTGTCGCGGTCGCAATCGTACGCCCGGCTGTGCGTGCCCGCCCCGATGCCCGCTTGCCAATGCCAGTGCTGGAAGATGTCCGCGTAAAGGTAATTCAGACACTCGGCCACTTTGCGTCGAAACGCACCCTCGCTCGCGTAGTGGTAGATCCATTCCAGCGCGTAGACGTCCACCGCGTTGTAACACGGACTGTTGTATTCGGAGATTCCGTTTCCGGCCGTGTACTGGATCCAGTGGTCGATGCGCTCCTCGCCGTCTGCTTCAAGTTCCGCCCTTCCAAGAGCTCGGCCCAATGTCACCATCGACGCGGCCTTCAGCAGCCAGATGTTCGTGTAGTCCGGGCCGCTCGCGTGGGCTCGCACGGCGCGAATACAACGCTCCATCGCTTCGCACAGCCGCCGCCGGTTCTCTTCGCTCAGCTTCTGACGATGCTCGATCACGAGGTACGACAGCCACGGGCTCATGAAACAGACTGCGTTTCGATCGCGTACGCGCGTCTCGCCGTGCCACCAGCGGAAATTGCCGAACGTTGGCGACTCGGGATCCACGTCTTGATGATCAAGCACCGCCGAGACGATCGCATTCGCCCGCTCGATCCTTTGGCCGGCGTCCAGAAGGGCAGCCGCGTACTCCAGACTGTGCTGGCAGACGTCCAGACGCTCTTCGGGGGGGTCCGTCCGCCAGACCAGATTCGTTTTCGGGTCGAAGTTGGCATCGCCGTACTGGATCGCTCCGTGGCGCAGGAACCGATTCGCCCGCTCGAACTCGCCCGCGTTCGCTTGCCCAAAACCGATGCAAGCGAGCGTCAGCAACGCCGACACGGCAAGCTTCCTTCTTTTCACGGTTCCGAGTCTCCTCACGTAGAGCAAGCCACTGCCTGTAGGGTCCGCTCTGCGGGACGGATCCCTGGGGGCCATGCGCACCAGTGCGGTGCTCTTGGCCGGCACATGGTTCTGTCCGCACGGCGGACCCTACGTGTCGTTTCCAATCAGTTTTCCGAGGCAGCGAAAAACGTCCGGCGCAGGAGCGTTGAGCCCATCGGGAGCAGCGTGACGCGTTCGAGCTGGCCGCCGGCTCCGAGCATCGTGCCGCGCAGCCCCAGCCGCGGCCGATCCCACGGGTAACGAGGGTCGGTGGTGTCGTCTTCCACGACGCGGAACCCGAACCCAGGTTTACCGCCCATGAGCTTCAGCGGGCGCCGGGCCGATGCCAGGTCCGCCGGGTCATACTGGTAGGCGCAAAAGCCGCCGACCCGGTCGGGGCCGACCGGCGGGAAGCGTTGTACGACCTCGGCCTTTTCCGGGATCGGCAGGGAGAACACCAGCGGCCCGTACGCGACGGCGGTTCGGCCGTCCACGGACCGCTCGCCGCGAATCGTCGGTTTTAACGTCAGACGCACGCGGTCACACGACTGCCATCGCTTGGTGACCACCAGGAACCCCCGCCGGTCGCGGGTCACGGCGGCACCGGGCGCGGTCACGGACGGCTCGGGCGACCACGCGGGCACACGCAACCGTAACGGGAACGCAATCGGACGTTCGACTTGCATCGAAAGGCCGATCTCGAACGAAAACGGATAGTCCGTTTCTTCGACGACGCTCACCCGCGTACCGTTGATTTCGGTCCGGACATGGCTCGGCCCGTACAATGCGGCGACCAGCCCGTCGCCGTCGCGCCCGCGGCTGCGCATCCACATGGCCGAGATTGTGTACGGATAGACGCGGGCGCCGGAGTCGTGACAACACGAAGGGTAGAAGGCCGCCGTGTAAATGAAGCGGTGATTGCCCCGGCCCTCCGGCGGCCGCTGCCGCACCCACAGCCGCTCGTCCGCCGAATAGTACGTCAAGGCCTTGCCGTCCGCGAAGCGCGCTCCTTGAGCCGCGTTGAAAAGCGTCCGCTCAATCATGTCGCCGAACCGGGCCTCACCGGTCTTCTGCAAAGCCCAGATCAGCGAGTGCAGCAGATAAAAGGTCGAGCAGTATTCGTAAGGCATATCCGGCTTCTGCCCTTCTGCCTTGATCTCTTCGCCGTGGCCGGACAGCGGCGAGCCGCCGACGCCCAAATGCCGTTCCACCTTGCCGATCGCGTTCCGCCACGCCTTCAAGTAGACCTCTTTGCCGGACAGGTAATAGCACAGCAGCGTCACCCGCAGGAACCCCATCACGTCCGGCCCATGGCCGCTGAACGGGATCGACGGATCGAGCAGCCTTTCGAGCTGCCCGTCTTTGACCAACACGTTCCGCGCGGCGTTGTAATCCTCGTAGAATGACAGGGCCGCACGGCGGTACGCCTCATCGCCCGTCAGCCGGTAGAGCCATTCGAGTACGTCCAGGAACATCAGTCCGTGCGAGATGCCGCAGTCTCGCTGCTTCGGCGTGTCGAAGTAGTTCTTCTTCCCCGGGCCGTATTGGGCGATGGTCAGCTTCACCGCCCGCTGAACCGCCTCCAGAACGTCTTCCCGACCCGCCAACTCGTAGTAGGCCAGCAACGGCAGCAGCACACACCGCTGGCTCCACAGTTCGCCGTCCGGCTGGGCAAAGTGGAACCGGCAGCCTGCCGGATAGATGCCGATATAGCCGTCGCCGTCTTGTGATTTGAGGATCGCCTCAATGAACCGGTCCGCCTTCGCCTTCGCCCGCGCCCCGCCGGCCAGATAGGCTGCGCGCAGGAGCCCGTCGTGCCAGTCGCCGATCATCTCGGCATGCCACCACGTTCGCGGTGCCGGCGGAGTGGCCAGCCCGCGCTCATCGCACCGACAGCCACGATTATTCGCCCGCGTGACGAAATCGTTGTTCTCCCGACGCAAGAGGTACTTCTCCGTCTGCGGGTCCTGCAGCAGCTCGTCCAAGTGGCCCGCGTAGCCGGTTGTCAAATCACGAGCCTGCACATCCCGCAGCCATCCTCGGGGCTTCACGTGCCCGAGCCGCACTGGTGCAAACGCCTCGGCCTCCCTTTTGGCGGCCGACAGCCGACCACCAGTCGCAACGAGGACTGCGGCCGCGAAAACGCATGACCATCGTAACGCGTCTCGGCGCGGCTCCTCACTCATTGACGTCACCCTTTCGTCTCGAGCAAACGGCCGGGCGCCCGGCGGTACGCCGACCGACAAGAATCTTCCCATTCCATCAGCACCAATCCGTGATGGTGCCCATGAAGCGAGCGGCCAGCATACACGAACCATTATACCGGAACAGGTGTGAGAGTGACAATCTGGACGGGTTTCGGTGGATTGCAGTTCTGCCAGGAACTGCTCGGGCGGTCCCTGGAGTGATGGCGGTTCGCCTCCTGAACCGGAAAGTGGACAAGATGCGTGTGCTTCTGAAGGATACCGACTTCGCAGCATTCGACCAGATCATCGCAAAAATGCAGACTGTCCGATGCCGGACTGGGCGTAGTGCCTACTGTCCAATTGCTGAGATTGTGCCCTTCGGCTACAATGGAGGCGTGCGCCGCAAGAGGAGGAGGAATTCGAGGAAATGGCCACGCTGCGCACGCATGCAGTTGACAGAGTGGAAGTAAGTGCTATCAGTCCAGGGAAAGGCTGACGTTCTCCGAGTAGTTCCTTCAGCTCTCCAACAGTACCAGCCCTCCGGTACCGCCCATCGGCAGTATGAAGCCTTGCGGGCCTGTTTCG
>DQVB01000275.1 GCA_015661985.1 Planctomycetota bacterium
CGCCGCCGGCCGCATGAAGGGAACAACATCGCCTGAGCCCAGGGGGCCGATTCTTGCAGCAAACTGAACGGCTACGTTTCGGTATGCGAGGCGGTACGATGCCTCGGTACGTTTCCGGATTTGTGGCCCAAGCGGCTTTAAAAAAGCCACATCGGCTTGATAGACTCAACACAGTGTGGGGATGTATGCTCGCTTACGTTGGGGGGCGCCCCCACCCGTGAACGGGTACTTTTAGTGGGGGCGGAACAATTCGCATGAAAAAGTCGCTCGGGGGGTGGAGAAATGCTTGACACAAGAGAGAGAGAGAGAGAGAATTGGGGTAGTTTGGTTTTGCCGGTCCTGAGGATCGTACACAGGTGCTGGGCTGGCTCTCGCCGCTTCTCCCCCCAGATTGGCGGCTAGGGTGGGAAGGACGGGCTGGCCGGGACGCACGACATGATCGCAGCGGGGGCCCTGCGATGAGTGGGCGAAGCAGGTTACTACGGCATCTTTTCGGCGCGTCGGCCGGGGGGCCTCGAGCCGGCCGAACGATTCAGCACCCCGGCGTGTGGCGATCGATGCGGGCAGCCGGCTACGCTCCGGTGCGGATTGCCCTGGGTGTGGTATTGCTGCTCGCCGCGGTGCTCAAGGCTCATCAGCTGGTCTTTGACCCGCCATTGGGCGGCGGGCTGTTTGAGAATCGTTGGTTCCTGGCCGCGATCGCCGAGTTGGAACTCTTCTTCGGCTTATGGCTTCTGGCGGGACTTTATCCTCACGCGACGCGCCTGGTGGCGATGCTTTGTTTCGCCGGCTTTGCCGGCGTGTCGCTGGCCAAGATCCTCGGGGGCGAGCGTGGTCCGAGCCCCTTGGAATCGGAATGTTCGGAATGTGTGGTCGGCGTACTTGATCCAGCCAGGACTTGGCTTGTACCCACTCCGGTGGTGGTTGCGTTGGACGAGGGATATGTGGTCCGATGCGCGATCGGAGTGCCTGATGGACCTTTGATCGCGGGCGTGGCGCGCGCCGGCAGTGATAGATAGCCGAACAGGAGCGGGTTTGAGGATGAGTGACTGGCAGCGATGTCCTGCGGCGCCATCGGGCGGGGCACTTTCATCGCGTCGGTTGATTGGTGCGCTCGCGCTGGTCGTCGTGACGGCTACCTGCCTGGGCGTGACGAAACTGCTCAGCTCAGTCAGTCGCGCGGCGCATCCCTTATGGATCAAACCGGCTGAGCTCGACTTCGGCGAGATCTGGGCACAGAGGGACTTTCGCTGGAGTATCCACGTACAGAACAGAGGTTCCGAGACCGTAACGGTTTCGGACGTATTTCTTTCGTGCGGCTGTCAGGGTACGGTTCGGCCGCGTTCGTTTGCTGTGCCGGCCAGCCAGAGGCGCGAGGTCCAGCTAACGCTGGACTTGATCGCCCCTGAGGCTGCGGCTGGCGCCGAGCGCAGGGTTAGCCTGCCGATAGTATTCAGGCTGTCCGAGGATATGGGCGTGGCTCGCTTTGTGCTGCGTGGAACGGTGCGGGATGCACTCAAGGTTGCACCGCGCGTGATTCAATTTGGGCAGAGCTTGCAGGAGGGTGGTCGGTCACGAGGTCACCGGCTCACGGTACAGGCGTTGGTTCCGTTGAAAACGTTGCAGGCGGAGGTCCATCCGCCCATCGGGACGGTGTGCATACGCCGGCGGGCCAGCAATGAGCGGGGATATGGCGTAACGTTTTCACCGGCAGCAAATCTGCCGCCGGGGCCGTTGGCCGCGGTCCTTCAGCTACACGGTGTCACCGAGGATGGCCAGCGGATTCCGCCATATCCAGTCCCGATAGAAGGAACGGTGGTGGCGGATATTCGAGCAGTTCCCGAACGGTTGGATCTTGGGGTGCGGATCGTGGGAGAGCTCGCCGAGGGCACGGTGGTACTGCAGTCCTTGGCTGGCCGGTCTTTCGCGGTGACAAGAGTTTCTCTGTGTCCGCCCGAGAAAGATGCGCTATCCGCGACGGTAGAGCCACCGGCGGAGCAAGCTGCCGCGATCCACCGCCTCCATGTCCGCCTGAGGGTGCGGCGCGGCCACAACGACGCTCTGATGCGTGTATCGGTCCGTTGCCTGGAGAGTCTGAAGCCTCGAATAATGGAGATACCTATTAATGCTTACGGTTACGACTCTGACAGCTTCCATCAGAGGCAATATTAGGCGTGACGGCTCGACCGGGTGGCCTCCACGGGCCATTCGCGGCCGGGGTGACGAGGTGATCGGGCGACCGAATCACTCCACAGGCCGAGTCAGGGTAACCGCCCGCGCGGCGCATTGCCTTGGGATGGGCAAGAGGATTGGGGCCACCGCGTGCCCTGCGTCCGTGCCGGCCCCCGCTACCGCCAGGCGTCTGCCAGCGGAACGAGTCCGCCTACTGCTTTTGGCTGTCGTCTTCATTTTCGCAGGCCTTTCCCTGGGCCCAGGCGCCGCCCAGCCCCAGGCATCCGAAGCGCGGACCGGCGACTCAGCAAAAGTCCTGGAGGCCGTTTTCCGGGATTGGCAAACACTGCGACGAAGCGTTTCTGTGGTACGTTATGTCGTCTCAGGCAGCGCGCTGATCCCGGCCGGCGCGTTGGACTCGGACTTGCATCCGCAACTGTTGCGGCGGGTGGGCCGGCCGTTCCCGAAGCAGGATTACACGCACGATTACCGGGTGCACGGTCTGTTTGATTTCAGCCGAAACAAATACCGACTGGAGATCGAATCTGAAATTCTCAACGCCTCCGTTGCAGGCTTCAACCCGTTGCACGAACTGTACGTGTTTGACGGGAAAGAGCTGCGCCGGCACAGGATAGCAGTAACGCGCCACCGGGGCTCGATCTACTCCGCCAGGCAACCCGAGTTCAGGTACCACACGTTGCCTTATCCTGTGTTCACAATGGAAGTGCAACCGATGTTGCTGGCCCACGGTGTGATCCTGTGCGCGGCGGACGCCAAGACGGCGGGCCAATTGCGCTTTGAGATGGACCCGCGGAGGTTCGCCGTCCATGGAACCGGCGTTCTGCACGACCAACAGTGCCTGGTTATCCGGACATGGCGCCCGAACGATCCTTTTGGTGTAGTATATGAGCTGTGGGTACAGCCCAACGCTGGCAGCCGGGTGCGCAGGGTCCGTCGCTTTGAGAAAGACCGGTTGGAGAGTTCGCTGGACATCGATTACGAGGCGTCCCAGGGGCGGCCGGTTCTCAAGGGATGGAACTACAGACGGATGGATCCCTCGGGGCAAGCCCCCAGGCAATTGATCACCGTCGCGGTGGAGCGAATGGAGCTAAATCCTGGCGTAACAGACGGCGATTTTCGGCTGGAGCCTTCCCCGGAGATGATTGTGCGTGATGATCGCACGAAGGAGATATATCGGCTGGGTCCGGAGGGCGAGCATCTTGCGGTTGGTCCGGAGCCACGGAGGGATTCTCGGGCGTGGGTTATTGCCGCGTCGGTAATAGTTGTGGTCCTCCTCGCGGTCGGCGGACTGGTCCTGAGGTTGCGATTTCGGGCTCGGGGCGAAGCCTGAACCATATCAGAGCGCCACGGCGAGTGAGCATTGGTTGTTCACTTCAGGTTGTCGCACGCGGCTGCGGTGCCGCGGGAAACGGGGCGGTCCGAACGTAGCGCGACCGTCCTCGATTGACGACAACCTGACGGGAATCGAGACGCTTGTGAGTACCAAAGTTGCCGCGTGGGGCGCGCGTCTTCACCCGTAAGGGGACTGAACGGCGAGTTTCTCCAACGACGATCAGAAACTTGGTGTCGACCAGTTGGCGGTTCAGAAAGGTCGGGTGGGCGCATGGGGGAAATTGGTAGTTACTCCAGCGCGACCGGCTTAGCCGTGGACGGTGGCCCCGAACGACCATCCCGGACGGCCTCGGGTGTGCCCGCTCGCCGGCGAGGATGGAAGTGCGTATTGCCGGGACTGCTGCTTGTGCATTGCGCCCTGTTGGTCTGGAGCGCCGTGCGGGACAGCCCCACCTGGGACGAGCCGGCGCGGCTGGCGGCTGGCATCGCGCACTGGAAACTGCGAAGGTTCGGCCTCTACCGTCCGAATCCGCCGCTGGTACGGATGGTGGCAGCCCTTCCGGTCCTGCCATGGCGCCCCAAAATGGACTGGCGCGTTTACGGCGAAGGCCCTGGCAGCCGCGCAGAATTCCCGCTTGGCAAGCAGTTTGTACGGGACAACCGGGAGCGATTCGTTCTTTACCACGTTCTCGCTCGCTTGGCAACCATCCCGTTCGCCCTGGTGGGGATGCTCGTTTGTTTGCGTTGGGCCAGTGAACTGTATGGCCGATCGGCCGGCGTCGTTGCGGTCACGCTATGGTGCTTTTCACCGAGTATCCTGGGATACGGCCATCTGATCAGCCCCGACACAGCGGCTGCTTCGTTGGGCCTGGCCGCGGCCTATGGGTTTTGGAGATGGCTCAGACAACCGTCCACTTTCCGCGCGTTGTTTGCCGGCGCGTTGCTCGGCCTGGCCTGGCTGAGCAAACTAACATGGCTCGTCCTGCTCGCTCTGTGGCCGGCTATATGGGCAGTAGCGGCATGTTCCCGCTCCGGGCGAAAAGTGAGTCGTCAAGTTCTGGCGGAGACACTTCAGCTCGGACTAGTCATTCTTGCCGGGTTATGGCTGCTTAACGCATGCTACTTTTTCGACGGCACTTTCACGAGGCTAGGCGAGTATGAGTTTGTCAGCAATGCCTTGGGCCGACACGCGGGCTCTTCCGGGCATTGCAGCGGAGTGGGTAATCGGTTTGCGGGCACGTGGTTGGGCTGCTTGCCCATGCCGCTGCCCAAGGACTATGTAATGGGGGCCGACGTGCAAAAGCACGACTTCGAACGTAAGATGTCCTCGTATTTATGCGGGCAGTGGAAAGCTGGGGGGTGGTGGTATTACTACATTTACGCGCTGCTGATCAAGGTGCCCTTGGGTACGTGGGCGCTGGTGTCCCTGGCAGCCTGGCTTGTGCTTGTCACCAAACGATACGTAGTATCGTGGTTCGACGAGCTTGTCTTGGTCGCTCCAGCGTTGGCCGTGCTCATACTGGTCAGTTCGCAGACGGGGTTCAACCACCACATCCGGTATGTACTGCCGATGCTTGGGTTCGTGTTCGTGTGGACGTCCAAAGTGGGGCGTGCGATGGAGCTTGGCCGGCACAAGCTGGCTATGCTTGTCGCCGGTGCCACGGTTTGGTCCGTGGCCAGCAGCTTGTGGATTTATCCCCACAGTCTTTCCTACTTTAACGAATGGGTCGGTGGGCCCCGGAACGGACACGCTCACCTGCTGCACAGCAATACCGATTGGGGCCAGGACATGCTCCACCTGAAGAGATGGTTGGACAAACATCCCGGGGCGCAGCCTATCGGAGTGGCGTGGTACGTACCAGTCATGGATCCGAAATACTTCGGGATCGAGTGGACCGCGCCGCCACGTGGGTTGCCAGCCCGTGGTATGACAATGCCTGACCCGGAGTCAGTGGGGCCACTGCCTGGCTGGTTTGCAATCAGCGTCAATCGGATCCGGGCTATCGACGGAATGTACCGGTACTTCCTGCGTTTCGAGCCAGTGGCGATGGCCGGATACTCGATGTACATCTATCACATCACCCTGGAGGAAGCCAACCGCGTGCGGCGCGAGCTGGGATTGCCGGAGCTGGCGGAGCGGGGAGCAGGGAGGGGCGAGAGTCAAGAGCA
>DQVB01000541.1 GCA_015661985.1 Planctomycetota bacterium
GCCACCGTCTGCTGGCGATTCTCCACCGCGCACGGCCCGGCGATCACGCCCAAATGGCCGTTGCCCACCGAAAGCGGCCCGACACGGACCACCGTCCGTTCGGGCTTCACCTCCAGGCTGGCCACCTTGTACGGGGCCAGGATCGGCACGACCTCGGCCACCCCAGGCCCGCTCTCCAACGACGAGCGGTGCTCGTCCCGCTTGTCCCCCACCGCGGCGATCACCGTCCGCTCGGTGCCATAAATCACGTGGGCCTTCAAGCCCAACTGTTCAACGCGGGCCACCATGTGATCCACCTGGGCCTGCGTCGCCCCTCGCTTCATCACCACAATCATCGTGTCCAGCTCCTGAACTGCTCGGGCCACCAAACCGTGCCGCGCCTCACACTGGTCCCAAGGGAACCCGGAGCCGCCGCGTGGGTTTGCTACCGGAAAACCAAACCTGTTGGGCCACAAAAAAAGCCCCGAGACCTGGCTGGGTCTCGGGGCTCCGGTCGGCTTGATCTAGGGAACTTGGACCTACAAACCTCCTCCGGCCCCGCGACCCCGCGGGCCAAAGAAAAAGCCGAAGTAATAGGTCCAAGCCCAATTCATCTGCTGTTCTCGCTACACTGCCCCCAAGGGGCTGTATCGTTGCGATCTATTTTTGCTTATTCGGCACAAAAAGGCAAGCCCCTGAGGCGGGATTTCCCGCCCGGCGGAAACCGGGGCCCAAGATTGGCACCCATAGGGGGTCTTCTCTGGCCAATTTAAGTAGGCCAGGGGCGAAGCAAGCCTTTGCGCCAGTGCCTGCTCATTCCAAGCCTCTGTGGCCTGCAGCCGCCCTTGCGGCTCACGGCAGTTGCGATTGGCGCCGGTACTCGGTCGGGCTGAGGCCGGTGAGTTTGCGGAAAACCACGTCCAACCGGCGGACGCTGGAAAAGCCACAGCGGGCAGCCACGGCCGCTACGGGCAAACGGGTACCGGCCAGCAGCCGTTTGGCCCGTTCGACGCGCTGGCGGGATATCTCTTGCAAGACCGAACGTCCGAGCACGCGGCGGAAGCGACGCTCCAACAGTCGTCGGCCGACGGCGATCTCGTGGGCCAACTCGGCCACGCTCAGCCTTCCCGATGCATATTGGCCGATATACTCCAGCGCCGCCTGAACGATTTCGTCTTCCACGGCCATGGTGTCCGTTGAATGGCGCGTGGCCACGTACAGCGGCGGCAGCCAAACGGGCTGGCCCGACCACGGCTGGCCGGCCATCAGCCGGTCCAAAAGCGCAGCTGCCTCGTAGCCGATCCGTTCCGAGGGAACGGCGATGCTGGAAAGGGCTGGGGGCGTCAGGTTGCATTCCAGGTCGTCGTCGCCGGCGCCCAGAAGTGAGATCTGTTCCGGCACGCGGAGATCCATCTGGGCACACGTGTCCGCCACGTATCGGGCCGGGGCGTCCTCGCAACAGAACACGGCAGCCGGCTTGGGCAATCGGCGTAGCCAGCGGCGGGTCTTCTGGGCCGAGCGCTTCCACAAGGCCACCGTGGTCAGGTCTGCCAAGTATTCGGTGTAGCAGGACGACACTGTGTAGCCCGCTTCGGCAAGCCGCGCACGGAACGCCGACTCCCGACTGCGCGAATACGCCGCCGACTGGCTGCCGAAAAAGCCGAACTGCGTGAACTTACGCTCCAGGAAATACTCCGCCGCCAGCCGCCCCACGGCCGCGTGATCCACGTCGACGGTGGGCACCGCCAGGCCAGGGAGCGTGCAGGCCGTGTCCACCAAAGGGATCCGCATGGTCATTAGTTCGCGAGCCACGCCGGGCAGGACCAACCCGGCGATGATCCCATGGGGCCGCCAATCCCGCACGTGACGGACCAAATGGAGCCTGGGCGGCCCCTCGCGAAGTACCCAGTTGGGTTTCTGGGCAGCGTAAGCCCGCACGCCACGCATGACCCCCCGGACGAACGACAGGCTCCTGTCAACAAGAAGGGCTATTCGTCGCGGCTGACCCATGCGGCTGGACTTCCGACGAAGCGTGTTTCCCCCCGCTCGCTCCCGACCCGTGCGTCGCGGTCGAAGCGTGCTGGTTTCTCCCCTCAGGTGTGCCCGGCGCGCCGGCTCCGGCCTTTTGGCGTCGTGTGTCCATTGTGGTCGGCGGAGGCGAGTGGCGGCAAGTGGCCGGTGGCGGAACGCAACCTGGTTCCTGTGGTGATATTGTCACGCCAATCGGCCGGGTTACGCTCATGTCGCAAAACGGTAAGAGAATTGCGCAATTGCGTACTGGAAGACGCCCCTCGCTCGGTTACATTAAACGGGATAGGGGGAACGGTAGCGGACGCAAAGGGGGCGAGCCGCGCGCGGGGCGCAGCAGGCCGCCGGGAATGCTCGGGGCGGCGAGCGTTGGTGGGGTTGGATTGCAGCGCGGCGCTGAAGATAGTCTACTGGTCGATAGGACAAGCTGTTTTTCAGTTCCGCCTTACGCGTCTGTGGCGCCGTTCGACGTGTCGGGCTGGGCGAGATTCGGCCTGGCCGGGGAGGGTAACCATGAGCCGTGGAATCAATCGTCGTCGGTTTGTGACGGGGAGCACGTCGGCGGCCGTGGCGTTGGGGCTGGGCGGCGTCGTTCGCGGTGCGCCCAAGCCGGCTCTGTTGGGCGGCAGCCCGGTGCGCAGGAAGGGCTATCCATCGTGGCCGATCGTCACGGAGTCGGATGCGGAGGCCGTGATCGAGGTCGTCCGCGCCGGCCGCTGGTATCGCAATCGGTCGGTTCAGGAGTTCGAGCGGAAGTACGCCGCGTTGAACCAGGCCAAGTACTGTGTGGCCTGTTCCAGTGGCACCAGCGCGCTGTACTCGTCGTTGGGTGCGTTGGAGGTGGGGCCTGGCGACGAGGTGATCGTTCCCCCCTATACCTTTATGGCCACTGTGACCGTGGTATTGCAGCATTATGCCATGCCGGTCTTTGTTGATTCGGACCGGGAGACGTTCCTGATGGACCCGGCCAGGCTGGAGGCGGCCATTACGGATCGCACGGCAGCCATCGTGCCCGTGCACATCGGCGGTTCGGTGGCCGATCTGGACCGCATTCTGGCCATCGCGGACAAGCACAAGATCCCGGTGATCGGAGACGCGTGCCAAGCCCACCTGGCCGAGTGGCGCGGCCGCAGCGCCGGGAGCTGGGCAACGACGGGCTGTTACAGCTTTCAGCGGAGCAAGAACCTGCCGTCGGGCGAGGGCGGTGCGATCCTGACGAATGACGAAGCGATGGCCGACAAGTGCTATGCCTTCCACAACTGCTGCCGCCGCCTGGCTTCGTGGTCCACGAGCACCGAGTACACTGGGGGCCGGAACACAAACCTGCGGATGACGGAATTCCAGGGGGCGCTGCTTCTGAGCCAGATGGAGAAGATCGAGGAGCGGGCAAAGCTTCGCACGGCCAACGCCGAGTATCTTTCCAGCATGTTGCGCCAGATCCCCGGCGTCATGCCGGCCCGCATGTACGACGGGTGCACGCGGAACGCGTACCACCTGTACATGTTCCGCATCGATTCCCAGGCTCTTGGCGGCCTGTCGCGGGACCAGTTTGTGCGGGCGCTTCGGGCCGAAGGGATCCCGTGTTCCACCGGCTACCATCCGCTCAACAAGGCGCGGTTCATCGACGACGCGCTCCACTCGCGCGGCTATTTGCGGGTCTATGGCAAGAAAGCCGTCGACACCTGGGCCGAGCGGAACGAGTGTCCGGAGAACGACAAATTGTGCGAGGAGGCGGTCTGGTTTTCCCAGAGGATGCTCCTGGGTCCGCGGAGCGACATGGACGAGATTGCCGAGGCGATCGGCAAGATCCAGGCCCACGCCACGGCGCTGGTTCGGGCGTGAGCGACAACCCGGACGCGGCGCGCACGGCCGGCGCTCGGCGGCCGGACGTGTTCGTGGTTCCGGCTTTAGCCGGCACGGGGGGTAGGCTGGAGAACCTGCGGTGATGGGAGAGCCGATGGGAGAGTCGCCTGAAGAGGGCATGACAAACCTGGCAGTACCCCGACGTTAGAGAAAGGGAACGCAGAAAGGGAACGTAGGATGGGCATTCGTGCCCGTCCATCACCGGCTCGACCGGGAGTCCGGCTGGTGCGGCAAAACGCACGTTTTGTGACATCTGCGATGTCCATCCTGCCCTGCTGGTTTGCAGCGGTGGGCAGGACTACGACCTTGGCGATACGAGAGATTTGTGAATAGCGGCCCCGGCGGTTGCCCGGGCGCCGTGGGATGAGGACCCTTGTGATGGGGGAGGAGGAAGAAATGCGCGAGAAGAGATCGATGTCACGTCGGCAGTTTGTCAGTGCCGCTTCGGGGGCCGTGTTGGCCGGAGCGGCAGCGGGAACGGCGCGCAGGGCAGCGGCGGGCCAGGCGCCCAAGCTGGCCA
>DQVB01000369.1 GCA_015661985.1 Planctomycetota bacterium
CCCGTGCCGTCGACCACCCCGTCGACGGTGCGTCGCCGCAATTCACCGTCGACCCAAAAGGCGTTGCGCCGGCGAAAGAAACGTGCGAAGTGGTCGCCGCAGTTGCCTTCCGGATAGCTCCGTTCGTCCATGAAGACGTAGAACGTGTTGCCCAACGGGAGGGTCTCCTTGAGCAGCTTGGCCGCAAAACGTTCCCACAACCATTGCGTCTTCATGGAGGGCTGCCACGAGTCAGACCATGGCAGATCGAGGACCTCCCGGCCCGGCGAGGCGATCTGTTGAACCACTTGAACGATGGGACGATGGTCCGTCAGATGACCACCGTTCAGGAGGTTAAAAGGATGATACGCCCAGTCGGGCCGCGCGGCTGTGTTGTGTTTCGGCCAGCCGAAGAAGACGGAAATGCCGACCAGCAGGCCTCTGCGTTTCGCATGGCGGCAGAGATCCCGCAACCGCGGCCAGTAATGTCGACAGGGATCTTCTCCTTCGTCGAATTCCAGCAAGTTCCATTGGCGCCAACCGTCGTGCGCCTTCGGTCCGGCGTCACGCCGTGCCCACGGCGTGACGCCGGGGTAGACGTAGCCGTAGCGCCGTTCGGTGACCGTCCCGTCACGCCTTTGCCGAGGCGCCACGAAGGACCAGATATGGATCGCGTTCAGGCCGGCCCGGGCACAATCGTCGATCCATCGCCGGTAGTCGATATTCAGGTTCTGCATCACACATTGGGTGCCGCTGTCGCCCACCAGGAGCAGAAGCCGATGGCCATGCCCAATCAGGTGGCCGTCGGGACCCGCGTGGACTTGCCCACCGAGTGCGCCGAAACTCC
The DNA here is from genome assembly GCA_015661985.1 of Planctomycetota bacterium. GTDB lineage: Bacteria > Planctomycetota > Planctomycetia > Pirellulales > Thermoguttaceae > SZUA-1497. Next base: position 827 of record DQVB01000369.1, read on the forward strand.
CACCGGCCAGCGGCGTGGCCCCCAGCATCGCGCCGAGCGGAATTGTCCAGACGAGAAGACCGCGGTTGATCCACATGGCTCTGGCTGTTCCCTTCTTTCCTACGCGTTCACGGGGCGGCGGGACCGGGAGGGTGGGACAAGCCCCGCACCGGCTGCTGAGAAGCTCCCTGATTCGTGGCCTACGCTTTGTTCGCCAGCTGGTGCGAGGGCGCCGGCCCACCGCCACAGGCGGCGACCTTGTCCCACCCTACATCGGCGCCCACGCGGCGTAAACGGATACCTTCTTTCCGAGATCCGGCCATTCGATACCGCCCCAGGCCCCTGCGCGGCGGGCCGGTTCCGCTAGCCCCACAACTCGGGCGGCACGTCGCAATGGTCCTTCCGCTGCTATCCTACCTGGCGGAGCAGCCCAAAAAGCCGAACTCCGCGTGTGTTCTGTACCCCTTCACTCGTGGAAAGGCCAGCAGGATGAGCTAGAGTTTCCATGGGCGGCCCTCAAGCGGGTACGGGAGTTGCGCGGCGGCATGCCGCGGGGTCGTGCTTCCTGTTGTTCGGGGATTGTGATGGGTCCCGCGCTCTGGCTGTTCTGTTGTGGTTGGTTTCTGTCGAGCCCGGGGGCCGGGGCGTCCCCTCCCGGCTGGATGGTGAAACTCCGTCTTGGGGACCGGACCATTGAAGGTGCGCCGTTGGCGTGGGATGCCAACCGGGTGCACCTGCTAGGGAGGGACGGGCGACTCTGGGAGTTCTCGCCGCGCGAGGCCGCCGAGTATCGCAGGACGTCGAACCGGTTCCGCAGCTATTCCGTTTCCCAGCTGCGCGCCATGCTACTCGGCGAACTGGGCACCGGTTACGAGGTGACCGGCACGAGTCATTACCTGGTGGCCCACCCACGCGGCCAGCGGGACCGCTGGGCGAACCGGTTCGAACAGCTGTATCGATCGTTCCACCAGTACTTCTCGGTCCGTGGCTTCCGTCTCCACGATCCGCCGTTCCCGTTGATAGGCCTTGTCTGTGCGGACCGGGAACAGTTCCAGCGGTATGCGGCGATGCGCCAAGGGATGGCCGGCCCCGGCGTACTGGGGTACTACTCCGTCCGATCGAACCGCATTGTCCTTTATGACCAGACCGCCGGGCCCTTCCCCACAGGGAGTTGGGCCGATAGCGCCGCCACGGTGATCCACGAAGCCACTCATCAGACGGCGTTCAACACGGGCATCCACAGCCGTTACGCCTTGCCCCCCACATGGGTCGCCGAGGGGTTGGCCACTCTGTTCGAAGCGCCCGGAGTCTATGATTGCCGATACCACCGCCACCGATCGGACCGGATCAACCGAGGCCGTTTGCAGGATTTCCTCGGCCGCGTACGACCGGCCCACAACCCCGATCTGTTGCGGGCGTTGGTCTGTTCGGACCGGCTTTTCCGCGTCGATCCTGCCGTGGCCTATGCCGAGGCATGGGCCCTGACGTTCTTCCTGGTGGAAACCCGGCCGTCGGATTATGCGGACTACCTGAGTCGTACGGCCGCCCGGCCGCCCTTCCGGCCATACCCGAGCGACGAGCGGCTGGCCGACTTTGAAGCGGTGTTCGGGAGCGATTGGCGAATGCTCGAAGCGCGACTGCTCCGCTTCCTGGACGGAGTGTGACCGTAGCCCGCACAACCGGCCCGACCGCGGGTATCGCCCCCGCGCAACGGGGCTTTTGACCAGTACCGTGGCGTAGCCTAACCTTGTGTAGGCGTCCGGGGATGCCCGAGTGGTTCTCCGTGGGGGGGCCGCGGAACGCCATCCCGCGGCGGCCACCACACACCGGAACCCCACTCGCCGGTTCGCTGGAACAAGACGCTCGGCGGCGCCGCTTCGTGCTGCCAGCAACCTGCCTGTTGTCTACGATCGGCGACCATGGAAGACGCGATATTTGGAATCGCTTCGAACACAAACTGGAGCGAACAGTTTCTGCGCGGCTTGCAGGAAGAAGGAGAGCGGATCCGTCAATTCTTGGCTGCCCACGGCGATCGGTTCCGGCGGGCCAGGGCGCAGTTGGCCGAGCGGCTGGAAGAAATTCAACGCGAGCTGGAGCTGAGCGAGCAACAAACCCGGCAGACGCGGACCCAGTTGGACGAGAAAGCCGAGGCCCTGCGGCAGCAGTCTGAACGGCTGGCGCGCGAGTCGGAAGCCCTGAAGCAGTTCAAGCAAGAGCTTGAGTCCCGCCAGCAAGCCTGGCAGACAGCCCAGCATCAAGCCCTTGGGCAGTACCGTGCCCTGGCCGAAAGGGTCGAACGGCAGCACGAACAACTGGCCGAACGCTACCAGCAGCTGGAGGCAAGACAGCAGCAAATCAATGAGGCCGAAGTACGGCTGCAGGGCCAGCGGGAGGAGTTGGCACGCCAGAAAGAGGCCTTGCAGGCTGAGCGGGAACAAGTCCAATCCCTCCAGAGGCAGCTGGAAGAGGAACGGGTCGCGGTGGCCCACCAGCGCGAAGCGGTGGCTACGGCACGGCTCCGCACCCGCTCCCAGCGGCGACGGATCGCCCGGCGGCTCCGCCAACTGCGCGATATCCAACGACGACAGCTCGAGCGGCGAAGGGTTGAACTGGAACAGATCGAGGCCGAGCCGGCCCATCACGCCGCCGACGGCGATGAGCTCTATCACCAGCGGTACGAGGAAGCCCGCCAGACGATCCGTCGCCTGGAAGAACGCATCGCTGAACTGGAAAAGTCCGACGGGGCGGCGACCCCGCAGCTCGCCTCCTCACCCGGTGTCCTCGATTGGGAAGCCGAAAAACAACGCATCCTGGCCGCCCTGGAACAAGAGGAGCCGACTGACGGACAAGGACAACAGGAAAAGCAGCAGCTGGTGGAGATGATTCGCAACACGGAAGCCGTGGTCGCCGAGAAGGATCGGGAGATCGACGAACTGAAACAACTTCTCGAAGAACAAAGCAGCAACTTGGGTGAAGTGGCCATCGGCGCGGCCGCCGTGGGCCAAATACTCGACCAGGATGAAATCATCCGCGAACACCGCGAGCGGCTTCGCCAGCTCCAGGCCGAGTGGGAAGAAAAGCTCCGCCAAGCTGAAGTGGAAATCTCCCTGGAACGCGCCAAACTGGCGCGCCAGCGGGCCGAGATCGAAGAGCAGCGGCGACTGCTGGAAGAGCAGCACCGGCGGTCCGGTACGAACGACAGGCCAGAAACCAACCGCCCCAAACGCGGACGCTGGCTCGCCCAACTGGGGCTGGCCAACGGCGACGATAGCTGAGCCCGCGGTGTGCTGGGAGCGGCCCGCCCGGGTCCTTGGCAAGGGGCCAGCGATCGGGTAAAGTCCAGCATGCCAGGTGCGACCCAGGCGGCGCAGCCGCAGGA
>DQVB01000353.1 GCA_015661985.1 Planctomycetota bacterium
AGAGCCCGGAGAAGGACGACGAGACCGACCAGTTCGAAACCAAAGTCGAAACGCCGCTGGTCGGCGACTACATCAGCTTCGCGGGGTTGAACCTGGTCACATTGGAGGGGGTGGGTTTAGTCACGGGCCTGGACGGCACCGGGGGCGATCCACCGCCGTCGGTGTACCGCACGCGGATGTACCGGGAAATGAAGCGCCGCGGCGTGCCGCATCCGAACGAAATCCTCAGCTCGCCCAACACGGCTCTGGTCATTGTCCGAGCGTATCTGCCGCCGCTGGTTCGGAAGGGAGAGCGCTTCGACGTGGAGGTCCGGGTCCCGGAAGGAAGCAACGCCACCAGCCTCAATGGCGGCTGGCTGCTGGAAACGTATTTGGCCGAGCAGGCCGTGGTCCCAGGTCAGGGCGTCTTGGAAGGCCACGTCCTGGCGAAAGCCAAGGGGCCGATTCTGATTTCCACGGGTGTCAGCGGCGACGAAGAGTCGCTGGCCGGCGTTTTGCGCCGGGGCCGGATTCTCGGCGGCGGGATTTCGATGACCAACCGCGACCTGACGATTTATTTGCGAAGTGACTTCCGCAGCGTGCGAAACTCGCGGCGTATCGCCAACCGCATTGGTCAACGGTTTCACGCGTACAATCGACACGGCATCAAGGAGCCGCTGGCGGAAGCGAAGACCGATCAAACCATCCGGCTGAAGGTCCCGAAACGCTACAAGGATAACTATCCGCGATACCTGCAGGTCATTCGCAACATCGCATTCCGGGAAACCCCCGTGGCCCGGCGGTTGCGCATCGAACGGCTGGAGAGCGAACTGGCTGTTCCGGAAACGGCGGCGAAGGCCGCGTTGCAGTTGGAGGCGATCGGCACCGAGGCGGTTCCTGTTTTGCGGCGCGCCTTGGATCACCCGGATCTGGAAGTCCGATTCCATGCGGCCATGGCCTTGGCCTACTTGAACCAAACCGACGGGCTCAAGGTGCTGGCGGAAGCGGCATTGAAGGAACGATCGTTTCGAGTCTATGCCTTGGCCGGTCTGGCGGCTGTGGACGAGGCGGAATCGATCATGATCCTCCGCGATCTGCTCAGCACGCAACACGACGAGACCGGTCGCGTGTACGACAGTGCGGAGCTGCGTTACGGGGCGTTCCGGGCCCTCTGGACGCTCGACAAAAACGACCCCTTCATCCGGGGCGAGTCCATGAACGGGCAGTTTTCGTTGCACGTGCTGGACACCCGCGGCGAGCCGATTCTCCACCTGACGCACCGAAAGCGGGCTGAAATCGTGCTGTTCGGTGCCGACCAACGATTCTTGCCTCCGATGGCGGTGCGAGCGGGCAATCACATTTTGGTGACCGCACAGCCGGGCAGCGAGACGGTCACGCTGAGCCGTTACGAGCCAGGGCGACCCGACCGACGGCGAACGGTCTCCACCCTCGTCGCCGACGTCATCCGCGCCGCGGTCGACCTGGGGGCTAGCTATCCCGATGTCGCCCAAATGCTCATCCAGGCGAACAACCAACACAACCTGGCCAGCCGGCTGGAAATCGACGCCTTGCCGCGAGCGGATCGTCGCTATCATCGTCGCCGCCGGGCTCGGGCCGAATCGGTCGCTCGACGGCCGCGACGTCCGATCGTGGAACCGAACCTGTTTTCCGGAGGGCCGTCCCCTTCGACAACCGCCGCTCAAAGACGAAAAGCTTCGCCGTCCCAGAGCGGTCCGTCACGCACGGTTCAGTCCGGCCCCTCCGGTTCCACTCCGGGGCAGGCTGCAACGGGGGACTCGACGGCCCGTGTTTTGCCGCCCCCAGGAACCGGCCACGCGATCGCTCCTCTCACAGCCCCACTCAGCGAGGCTTCGGATCGCCCGACTGAGGGGACCGCGACACTGGCCGACGTGCGACGGTCGACGTCCGCCGAGTCGGCGCCGACGGCTCCAGAGCAACAGTCCCGTTGGTTCGGCTTCCTCCGGAGTCACCGTTGGCCTGGTCGGAGAACAAACACGGGCGAGCCGTAAGAACACCGCTCTCGGCGGAGACCGAGGCGGCAGGCGGCCGGTCGGGGCGGAAGGGCACGGACGATCGAGCCCAGGTCGGCCGTGCCGGACTGGTGGTGGTCTTGGCTGTCGCGACGCACGTGAGTCCCCATGCTAAAGTCGCTGGAACTGCTCGGATTCAAAACCTTTGCCGACCGGACGCGGTTCGACTTCCCGGCCGGCATTACGTGCATCGTGGGGCCGAACGGCAGCGGCAAGAGCAACGTCGTCGATGCCATCAAGTGGATTCTGGGGGATCAGAGTCCGAAGAGCTTGCGCGGCAAAGAAATGGCGGATGTCATCTTCAACGGATCCGCCAGCCGCAAACCGAGCAGCTTCGCCGAGGCCACCATGACACTGGATAACGCCTGCGGCTGGCTGCCCATCGAAGTGACCGAGATCCAGATCGGCCGTCGGTTGTGGCGCACGGGGGAATCGGAGTACCTCATCAACGGCCAGCCGGCCCGGCTTCGC
>DQVB01000038.1 GCA_015661985.1 Planctomycetota bacterium
CATCCGCTGCGGCATCGACTAGTTCGATTGCGTCATGCCCACGCGCAACGGCCGCAACGCGTCCGCGTTCACCGACCGGGGCGTGCTGAAGCTCCGCAACCTGCGGTACCAGCGCGACCCCACGCCGGTCGAACCCGGATGCCCCTGTCCGGCTTGCCGGCGGAGTCGGGCCTACATCCGCCACCTGTTCATCGCCGGCGAGATGCTCGGTCCCGTTCTGCTTTCCATCCACAACCTGACCTACTACCAACGACTCATGGCCCAAGCGCGAAGAGCCATCGAAGAAAACCGCTTCGAACAGTTCCGCCAGTCCAAGCGGGAAGGCTGGGGTTTGGACGAGGGCTCATCGGGCGAAAAAGCGTGACGCAGCGCATCCAGGCTGCGGCGGGAAAGGGCTGGCGAACAATTCCCGGTACCGCCTGGACTGCAACTTGCGCGGGTTGCCCGTCGACGAGGCGGGGCAAGGCGGAAAACGCTTCTGCGCGCTGGCGCCGTGGTGTCGCCGCCGGGTGCGGGGGGGAAAGGAATCGGGTATGATTGAAAAAAACGACCTCACCGGAGGCAACAACGGGTGAATCGAATGGTCTCGGATCTATTGACCACCGGCCAGGTAGCCCGTCTGTGTGGGGTGACGCCGGATGCTGTGCTGAAGTGGATCAAGAAGGGGAAGCTTCCGGCGGTGCGGACGGCGGGAGGCCATTTTCGGGTCGCACGCGACGCCCTGGAACAGCTCGGTTACCTCGACGCAGCGCACGTTTGCCACCGCCGCGGAGAAGGGCACCACGAATCGATTTCCATCCCCCAGCACTGTTGGGAGTACTTCTGTCGCAACATGGCCGCCCCGGAAACGTGCCGCGAGTGCATTGTTTACCGGGCGCGGATCCAGAAGTGTTACGAGGTGGCCGAGCTGGGCGAAAGTATCGGCCACAATCGTCGCTTTTGCCGCGCCGATTGCAAGGACTGCCCGTACTATCGGGCCTGTAAGGGATTGGCCACGACCGTTCTGGTGGTCACGGACGACGAAACATTGCAGGAGCGGTTAGCGGGCGAGCCGAGTATGCCCAATCTGGTTCTACGCTTTGCTCGCTCGGGCTATGAGACCGCCCGGTTGGTCGACGCCTGTCGCCCGGCCGTGATGATTCTGGACAGCCGCCTTCCCGAGGTGGGCGACGGCCGGCTGGTGGAGTCGATGGCCGCCGACGAACGACTGGCCGGCACGAAGCTGGTGATCGCGCTGCGGCGCCGAGACCGAGCCCCCAACGATCCGCGTGTGAAGGTGTTGCGCTTTCCTCTGTCGGGCAGGAAGATCCACGCGGCCGTCGAGCGGCTGCTCTACGCTTCCAAGGTCGCTGAACAGCCCGAGACCTGAGGAGCGGCCAAGACCGTTCGGCCGTCGCACCGAACCCTCTGGGGTAACCATGGCGCCGCGGCGGCCGACTCAAGTGGGCATGGCCATGAGCCGACAGGGTGGCTCTCCGGCGGTGGCAGCCTCCAGGATGGCTTCGACCAGCGCCGTCATGGTGTGCGGAGAGGCTTCCACGGCAGGCTCAAACCCGGCTTGACGGAGGGCGGCTGATGTCAAGGGGCTGATGCTGGCCAGCCGTGCCTGTCTCAACGCCTCGCCATACAGCCTCACCACAGCATGAGCCGTGGCCGAACTGGCTACGGTGACCCAGTCGATTTCACCAGCCGACAGGCTGGCGGCCACCGCCGGGTCGGGCTGGCGCACATCCTGGCTCCGATACACGACCACGCGATCGACGCGGGCGCCTGCCGCCTCCAGCTGGCCGGCCAAGACCGCCCGCCCCCGGTCGGCACAGGCCAACAGAAACCGCTGGCCATCGGCTTTTGAGGCCAGAGCCCGGGCCAACGACTCAGCGTGGAACTGCTCCGGCACCAGGTCGGCCCGCAGATGGTATCCTTCCAGCCGCTCGGCCGTGCCGCTGCCCACGGCAGCCAGCTTGATCCGACCCAGACGGCGTGCGTCCAGGCCCCGATCCCGCAGCCGGCCGAAGAAGTAATCGACCCCGTTGGCGCTGGAAAAAACGAGCCAATCGTACTGGTCGAGCCGATCCAAGGCATGGTCCAACGGCCCCCAATCCGCCGGCGGAAGAATGCGGATGGCCGGATCGATCATGACTTCCGCCCCCAACTGCACCAACCGGTCTCGCAGCTTGTGGGCCGTGGCCACAGAGCCGGTCACCAACACGCGCACGCCCGCCAAGGGCCGGGCGGCGAACCAGGAGACGACCGGGGCACGGTCCACTACCTTGCCCACCACGAAGACCACCGGCGGCCGCAACTCGTGTCGCCGCACCGCCTCAGCCACCTGGCCCAACTGGCAACGCACCGTCCGCTGGTCAGCTCGCGTACACCAGCGGACAATGGCCACCGGCGTGTCGGCCGGCTTGCCCCCATCGATCAAGGCCCGGCTCCACCTCTCGGTAGACCGCACGCCCATGTAAAAAACCAGCGTGCCAGGGAAGCGGGCCAACGCCCTGTAATCCAAGGACGGGGTCTCCTTGCAGCTCCGCTCGCACCCAGTTACCAAGGCCACGGCCGAGGCGTCTTCATGGTGCGTGACAGGGATTTCGCAGTAGGCCGCCGCGGCCAAACCGGCGGTGATGCCAGGGACAATTTCGTATCGGATCCCTGCCTCGCGCAGCGCCCCGGTCTGGTCGGCCCGGCGCGCAAAAATCGAGGGATCACCGCCCTTCAAGTGGACCACCGTTTTGCCCTGGCGCGCCGCCTCGATGATCCGCCCGTTGATCTCCTCCGGCGTCATCGCCCTTCCCGTGCTGTGATGCCCCAGACAGACCAAGTCGGCCGTCGCTGGGGCGTGCTCCAAAATGGCCGGGTTGACCAGATAGTCGTAAAGCACCAGATCAGCTCGACGGAGGCATTCCACCGCCCGCAAGGTCACTAATCCCGGATCGCCGGGGCCGGCGCCCACCAGGTAGACGGTCGGAAGGCTAGGCATGGTGGTCATCTGCCCGAGAAACACCCTTCGTTCGAGGATACAAAGCAAGAAACAGGCCAGCCGACCGGCGGCTGACCGCACACCTGCCCCCCGGCCATACGCCGCGCCGAAGACCTTTCCCAACGTGGGGCAGGCTTCCGGCCTGCCGCCCCGACAACCCAAAAGATGCGCGCACGGCCCACATGTGCAAGTAGTAACCCTTAACATAGCATGACCCGGCAGCCCACGCCAGGCAACGCGCCGGCCTTTCGATCCCCAAGGGAGAACGCCGGGCACGTTGACCGGCCGAGCGCCGGCCGGATATGCTTTGGGGTACATTCGGGGCCATCGAAAGCGGAGAAAACCCATGTACCCAATCAACACGATCAGCAAAGGAGGACTCGCCCTGGTGCTGGCCGCTGCCGCCCTCGGTGTGCCGCTGGCCGCCGCGGAACCGGACGACGGGGAACTTTGGGCCGGCGCGGAAAGTCGGATCCAGCGGCATCGCATGGCCGATGCGGTCGTCGTGGTCAGGGATGCCCTGGGGCGCCCGGTGGAGGGAGCGGAGGTGCGCATCGAGCAAAAGACTCACGCCTTTCTGTTCGGGTGCAACATTTTCCTTTGGGGCAGGTTGCCGGACGCCGGGATGGAGCGAGCTTATCGAGAGCGCTTCGCCGCTCTGTTGAACTATGCCACCCTGCCCTTTTACTGGGGTTCCTACGAGCGGCGCCGGGGCGAGCCGCGGCATGAGGAGACCGAACGTGTGGCGCGCTGGTGCCAACAGCAGGGCATCGTCACCAAAGGACACCCGCTGGCCTGGAACAACGCCGACCCGCCTTGGCTGCCCGACGACTTGGACGAGATCCGTCGACTCCAAATGGAACGGATCGAAGACTGCGTGCGCCGTTTCACCGGGCTCATCGATCGCTGGGATGTGGTGAACGAAGTGACCCATTTCGACCGCCCTCAGTTCGTCACGATCCGAGCCCCGAAGCACAGCGCCATGTGGGAGCGGGTGGGACAGATCGAATTCGCGCGTCAATGTTTCCGGCACGCACGCGCCGCGGGCCCGCACGCCACCCTCATCATCAACGATTACCGCACCGATGCGGCCTGCGAACGAGTGATCGAACAACTGGTGGACGAAAACGGCCGGCGGCTCTACGACGTGATCGGCATCCAAAGCCATATGCACGGCGGTGTGTGGAGCAACGCGAAGATCTGGGAGGTGTGCCAACGATTCGCCCGCTTCGGCGTGCCGCTCCATTTCACCGAAACGACCATCCTCTCGGGGCAACAAGGCCGGGGGCGCCCGCGGAGCACGCCGTGGCGGAGCACGCCCGAAGGGGAAGCTCGCCAGGCCCGCGAAGTGGTGCGCTTCTACACCATGCTCTTCTCACATCCAGCCGTGGAGGCGATCACTTGGTGGGACTTGAGCGACTACCGTGCCTGGAAAGGCGCCCCGGCCGGGTTGGTGCGGGAGGACATGAGTCCCAAGCCCGCCTACCAGCGGTTGATGGACCTGGTTAGAGGCAAATGGTGGACCAAGCTGTCACTGCAAACCGACCAACAAGGCCAAGGCCGCTTGCGCGGTTTCCTGGGTGACTATGCGGTCACCGTCACCGCGCCCGGAAAAGCCCCCGTGGCGAAAGACTTTAGCCTGGCCCGCAGGCAAACGAACCGCTGGCAGATCGTGCTTCCGTAGCCTGAATGGCCGGGCGCAGCCTGCGCCGGCAGGCGCCTTCGGCCCCCTTCCAACAGGCCGCGTCAGTCCAACAGGCGGAGGCGGATGTTTCGGTAGGCCACGGGGCCATGGTCCCCCTGGAGCATGAGGGGCCCGCGGGGCGCTTCGTCGGAAAAGGCAGCCGCCCGCGTCGGCCCGCTCACCTCGACCTGCTCGTGGATCACCACGCCGTTATGGACCACGCGGACGAACCGCGCGTTGGCCACCTTGTTGCCTTTCTCGTCGAAACGGGGGGCCCGGAAAACGACGTCGAAGCACTGCCACTGCCCCGGCGGTCGGCTGGCGTTCACCCGCGGCGCATGCCCCTCGAACCCCCGCCCCTTCTCCCACCGCTGGTAAATGGCCCCGCAATCGCCGTGCTTCAACTTCTCCGCGGGCACTCCCCAACTGTCCAGCACCTGGATCTCGTAACGTCCCTGGAAGTAGATCCCTGAATTCGACCCTTGGGGCACCATGAACTCGATGTGAGCCTCCACATCCCCGTGTTCGATCTTGCTGAACAGATTGCTGGTCCTGCCCGTTGGCCCGTTGACCAACACGCCCGCTCCGGGGGTCGTGGCGATACGGCGAGGGTGCTCCGGGTCCATGCGAGCCTGGCCCACGACGACCCACGCCCCGGTCGGCTGGCGCCACGCTGACAGATCCCCTCCCACAAGATCAACCCACTGCGGCTCGCTCGCCCGCACCTCGGGGGCCGCCCAACCTGCCATCCATACCAGCGCGCCCAGGCTGCCCAACAACGTCACACACGCCTCTCTCGACATCTCGGCACTCCCTCACAACAAGTAAGCCCGCATGCGCCTTCCAGCCTAATCGCCCGTCGCTCCCGTGCCAACGCTCGGGCGCCGCTCCGATTCAGCTGTGAGCAGGCTGCCCCGGCGGAAACGGAGGCCGCCTCCAGCGACCGCGGCCCACCGAAGGGTGCGCAAAGGGACATGTGCACCTGTCCAGCATACCGGAATGGCCGATGGCGCAGCACGGACCCACCATGCGGTGAAAGGAGCTCATGGGACGCTCGGTGGTGGATCGGCGCTCGCTGTTCCGGCGAGCCCAATGTGTATCGCTCGCCCGATGCCAAAGCCGCTTCCAGCCCTCTCCCCCTCCCGCCGCTCGACCCACTCTACGCGCTACGCGCTGGCCGAGGCATTGTGGTGGGTCTCGACCCACCCTGCCGCTACTGCCGGATGCAGCGCAACCCAAGCTCATACTCCTTTCGCGTAATCCCTGTACGCTTCGCCCACCGCCTCATCTTCTTGATCAATTCCTCCGGCTCGCG
>DQVB01000483.1 GCA_015661985.1 Planctomycetota bacterium
CTGGCGGCGGCTGGGGACCTCCGCCGAGGAGCTGAAGCTCGGCCGCCACGGCTATGTCATCCGCTCCGTGGGCGACGATCTGGTCATCGCCGGATCAACGAACCTCGGCACGCTGTTCGGCGTCTCGGCCTTTCTGGAGCATTACCTGGGCTGCCGGTGGTTTTGGCCCGGCAAGACGGGCATCGTGGCCCCGAAAAGCCGACCAGATCCTGATCCATCTGCTCAAGGAATAGAGTCTTGCTGGTCGTACACGTGTGCGCCGTGCGCTCATCTTTTGGCTTCTGGGTGACGGGCTGGAGCCTGTCCCACGTTGGATTCCTGCCTCGTCATTTCCGCGCGCCGTGCGAGCATAGTGGCGAAGGATGGCCAGTGACGAAATACCCAATGACGAAAGATGCCTCATGCCTCATGCCTCATGCCGAAGGGCAAGCGTGCTGCGGCTTGCGACTGATTTCAGGAAGAATCGACGTTGAGCGTGGAGGTCTGCCACCCGGGAGCGGTTCCCTGTGCCGCCGGAACAGTAGCCATCGTCTCGGAGTCTGCTCGCGGGGAGTCTCTTCGGGCAGCAGCCATTGGGGCATTCGGGTTTCGACCTTCCTTCGTCCTTGAACATTCGTCATTCTGCCGCCTTCTTGGTTGCGGCCGGCGGCCACGTTGGGAGAATAGCACACGAGCAAAGTTCTCATGAGGAGGCTGACTTGCATTGCGCGCATGGGCTTTTCAGGCGGATGAGACTTCTCACGCGACCGGAGCTACCACCACCAGACCATGAGGATGCCCAGGGCCGCGATGGCTGCGACCTCCAGGATGGCCGGATGGGCGTACCAGCGGAGTGCCAGCGGGATCCCCAGGACGTTGTAGTCCAGTTCCTGGTGCCTGGCCCACGGCCGCAGCCCGCGGGATTGGATCAGCCGGCGCACTTCGTCCGGCGACGCAGGCCGTCCCAGGTCGAAGCTATTCAACACACTGGCCAATTCGTCCGACGGGATGGGACCGCGGCGTCGGTTTTCCACCATGCTCCATACCACGAAGACGGTCGAGGCGAAGCCCAAGACCCAGAACGGCCGCCACTTGGGGTGACCCAACTCGACGGGCAGGGCCAGCGCGGTTCGGCCGGTGATTCGCGGTACTTCGTATCCGACGAACAGGACCGTGCCCAGCACGATCCCGGCCACCAGCGCCGCCATACCAGCCCCGCGGCTGGCCCGGCGATACAACGCTCCACCCACGTAAGGCACCGTCAAGGGAAGAAAGAACGTACCGGTGAAAGCGACGTAGAAAGGGATCATGCCGCCGAAACCCTCGATGAACATGGCGAACAGCGTCCCGCAAACGATCGACAGCGACGCGAACAGCCAAGTCAGTCTGAGGCGGAGGCGGTCGTCACGGGCGTATCCCCCTTTGAGCACGTCGACCGTGATCAGGCCGGCGATGGCCGTACCGATCCCTGCGCCGGTGGACATGCTGGCCACCATCAATGTGGCCACACCCAGTCCCAACAGGCCGGCGGGCAGGTAGTGCTTCATGTAGAGCGGAAACAGGGTGTCCGCCTGGGCCCCTTCCAGGCCGGGAAGCAGGATCACACCGAACAGACCGACCAGGGTGGACACACCGGTGATCAAGCACCAGGGGATGAGTGAGGCCATGGTACCCCGACGGGCATCCACTTCTGAGCGGGCAGCCAAGATCCGCTGGGCTACCGTCTGGTTGACAATCGGATAGGTGACCAGCGTCAGGATCAATCCCCAAAGATAGACTCCGCCCGGCACACCCGATTCGCTATATCCGGCCAAATGAAGGGAACTTCCCAGCGACTGGGCGTGGGCCTGCAGGCCGCTCCAGCCGCCCACGTCCCGTGCCGCGAAGAAGAAGATCAAGACCGACGTGAGGATCATCAAGGCCACCTGGGGAATGGCCGCCATCACCACACCCAATTGGCCGGCCGCCAACACGTAGACCAATGTCAAACCCATAGCTGCCCACACCCCGTGCCACAGTTCCATGCCCACGATCACCTTGAGCATGGTGGCCATGGCGTAGACGACCAAGGCCATGGCGACGAACCGATACAGCACCTGAAGCACGGCGCTGGCGATCCGCAGGGCGGGCGTGAAGCGCAGCTCCAGATACTCCGCGTTCGTATAGACGCCCGTGGGGTAGAGGAGAGGAGTCAGGTAACGGGAAAGAAGGATCGTGCCGATGCCCATGCCCCACCACGCGTACCCGATCTGGGTCATCCCGGTCCTGAAGCCCTGGCCGGTGGTGGCGACGAAATCGGTGGCGTCCACCGCGTCGGCCGCCTGGGCCGTGGCGATCTGCCACCAGCGCAACCGCCTCCCGGCCAGAAGATAATCCCGCGTGCTGCCGACGTACCGCTGGAAATAGGCGCCCAAAAGGCTGGTGCCCACGACCCAGAGGGCCACCATCGTCCAATCGGTTGCTGCCATCCCAGGGCCTGATTCCTCGTGGCAACGGCAAAAAACGACCCGCCGCAATCGGGCGGCACCAGAGCACCCCGGCGCCGGACGCTTTGCCGCTGACTGTAACCGACACATGATCCCCCAGCCAGCCCGCGGGCGTAGTCCCCGGCAAAGCGGCGCCGTCGGGGGCGGGGAGGCTTGCAGCGGCTACCCGTGCGCGGCGACCTGGGTGTGTCGATCTGCCACGGCTGGGCCCGAACAACACACCTGGGCTGCCAAAATGGCGTCCCGGCCGCGCCCCGTCCTTTTGGCTGAAGGAGACACATGTCTTTTTGACAAAAAGAGTTGCGCCATTCTACCGATGGCCCTGCGCCACTTGGCACGAGAATTGCTCCAGAAGAGGATCGTCGTTTCCGGTTGTTTTGGCTTCCCGCAACCGCCGGATCGGTACTCGACCCATGGCCCTGGACCTGGCTCAGATCGTTCGTGTGGCCAAGCGGCTCCAGCAAGCCCACGGATACCTGGAACTGGGCATGACCGAGCAGGCCCTTCAGCGCCTGGAGGGGTTGGACCAACTCGGGCCGCTGGAGGGTGAAGCGGCTTGGCTGCGCGCCGAGGCTTTCCGGATGCAACATCGATACGATGACGCTGCACTCTGGTTCCGCACTGCGGCGCAGAAGTTCCCCCCTCCGTTCGACCGGTCGGCCTGGTACGCCCTGAGCCTCTGCTATCGCCAGACGGGCGACTTGACGCGCGCCATCAACACGTTGGCCCGGGCCCGCGGCGCCGGACTGCCTCGCCCCAAGCGATTGTGAACGAACTTGGGCGTCTTTACGACTGGGCCGGGAAACGAGGCCACCCAATCTCGTAGGACAAGCGCCCCCGCTTGCCCAGATCCAACCCCAGACTGCGTCAACACACGGATGCTCATGTTTCGGGCAAGCGAGGACGCTTGCCCAACGACTTTTTCCTTACCCCAGGATAGGTTGCTCACGCACTCGGTGTGGCGATTTGGGCCGGCTACGGTGGGTCAGGGGACTGCCACACGAGGCGTCCGCCCAGGACCGTGGCCACGGGGGCGAATTCCGAGGGCGGCGCCCCCTCCGAGCCGTCCTCGAACCGGAAGAGCACCAGGTCGGCCGGGTCGCCGGGGCTCAAACCTCCGGGCGTGATACCCAGCAGCCCCGCCGGGTTATGGGCGGCCATGCGGATGGCCGTTTCCAACCGCAGGCCCGCGAAGCGGACGGCGTTGGCGATACCACAGCCCACCGGAGATGACGCCCCGGCCATGATCTCGTGTTGACCAGCCACCACGAGGCGGCCGTTGGGCAGGATTTCCACGTCGCAAAAGCGGCTGGCGTATCGTCCCGGCGGCTGTCCGGCTTGGCCCGACATGTCGCTGACCAGAATGCACCGCTGGGGCGTTTTGGCCCGGATGAACGTCTTGAGGACCGCCGGAGGCAGGTGGTGGCCGTCGCCGATGAGACTGGCCATCAAACGGTCCTGGGCCAGCTGTTCCCAGATGTAACCTCGGTGACGGGGGATCATCAAGTGGGAGCCGTTACCCAAGTGGGTGCTGAGCCGCGCGCCGGCCTCAACGGCGCGGGCTATCTGGACGGCGTCGGCTGCCGTATGACCGATGCCCACGATCACACCGGCGGCCACCAGCTGCTGGATGAACGACGGGGCTTCCTCGAACTCCACGGCCATCGTGTGCAGGCAGATCCTGCCGCCCGCAGCCGCCTGGAGCCGCTGGAACTCATCCCAGTCGGGTCGCCGGCAATGCTCCACCGGATGGGCCCCACGCGGGCCTTCTTCGGTCGAAAGGTAGGGCCCTTCCAGGTGGATACCCCTCACGTGTCGGGCCACTTCGGGCGAGCTCTCACAGGCTTGGGCGATCGTCCGCAGGGCGTGTTCCAATACTTCGAAACTCTCGGTGGTCACCGTGGGACAGTAGCCGGTCACGCCGAAGGACAAGACCTGCTGGCTGATCCGGCAAACTTTCTCCACGGTGAGCTCCATCGAGCTGAACTCTTGGCCACCGTATCCGTTGATTTGGATATCGACCAGCCCCGGGGCGATCCACGGCCAACCGCGGGCGGCCGGATCGCCCGCGCAGGAGCGGACGGCCGCGACCTTCTGGCCGTCGACCTCTACTCGGACAGCTTCGCCGGTGTCAAAGCGCCGGCCACAGAGTTCCATCGATTCTGTTCCCTCGGGAAAGTCACCCACCTGATCCTCGCCCATTGCAGCATGGGCCCCGAAACGATCTTACCCCATCGAGACGGTACAAAAAAGAACCGGGGTCATCGGTCGACGACCCCGGTACGTACCTCTTCCCCCGGGACGATGATGTTCCGGCCCCGGCACCCTGGTACCTCGAAAATCTGCCGGGCTCCGGGGATAGAATCGGCAGCCAGGCCGGATTGCTTCAGTTTTTGTCCGGCCGAGCCGCGCGCGGTTGCACCGCGCTGAGACAGTGGGCCGGGGCAACAGAATCCAACGTTGGGGGCGTCCAGCCGGGCGCGCATCGCCGCACGGCAAGGCCAACAGAGTCGCCGGCAAGGAGAGC
>DQVB01000485.1 GCA_015661985.1 Planctomycetota bacterium
GAAAAATATTGGAAATACTATTAAAATGAAAAGAAAACTAACAAAAAAACCGGATAACAAGTCAATCCAACGGATTGTTACCCGCCGCCTTTCGGCGTCGGATAACAACCGCTGATTTCTAACGGTGGCCCCGCGTCCCCCGGAAGCACCGCCTGCCGAGCCGCCGGGCGAACCAGGCCCCGCGCAACACAAGGCCGAGGTGCTCGTGGACCCAGCGGGAGGCGGCGATACGCGTAGCCTGGCCGAGGCGATCGAGATGGTATTGCCCGGGGGAACGATAACCCTGGCAGATGGCACACACCGGCTCGCCAAGCCACTGGAGATCACTAAACCGGTGAAGCTTGCAGGACCTGGCATGGACCGGGCCCGGGTCGTGTGTAGCGGCGAGGGCTGCGTGGTCGAGTTTTGGGGCGAGGGAAGGTTTGCGGCCTCGGGCATAACTTTTGAGCACATCGGAGACTCGCCGGCAGACGTCCTGGTCGTCGCCTCGGGCGAGGTGGAGATTGAGCTTTGCCGGTTTAAGCGGGGCGTCTGGGACAAAGCTGGAAAGCGCGGCGGCGATGGGCTTTGGCTGCATGGCGACGTATGGGGTATCGTCAGGGGATGTGAGTCGACGCGCAATGGGCTGGCTGGGATCCGGATTACAGGCTACGCGCAGCCGACGCTGGAGGCCAACACGTGCCGGGAGAATAGGGACTGCGGCATCACGTACTCGGGTACTGCCTCGGGCACGGCGCGGAACAACGATTGTTTGAACAACGAATCGCACGGGATTTACCTCGCGGAGCAGGCCCAGCCCACGCTGGAGGCCAACACGTGCCGGGAGAATGCGCGGTCTGGCATCGCGTACTGGGGCACTGCCTCGGGCACGGCGCGGAACAACACGTGTGCGCAGAACGCAAAGAACGGCATTTACGTCGGGGAGCAGGCCCAGCCGACGCTGGAGGCCAAGACGTGCCGGGAGAACAAGTGCGCCGGCATCGCGTACTTTGGCGAGGCCGCTGGCACGGCGCGGAACAACGATTGTTTGAACAACGCTGGGCACGGCATTTACGTCGGGGAGCAGGCCCACCCGAGGTTGAAGGGCAACACGCCCCAGGAAAGCGACACGGGAAGCGGCTGGAATATCGGCGCGTCAATCGGCGGGGCAATCGGCGCGGGAATCGGCTGGGCAATCGCCGAGGCTATCCACGCGGGAAGCGGCCCGGGAATCGGCGCGGCAATCGGCTTCGGAATCGGCTGGGCAATCGGCTTCGCAATCGGCGACCTAATCAAAAATTCGCCCTGATTTTTGGCCATTCTTGGCATCTGAGTCGTTGTGGGGCCCGTACCTGCGCTGGGCGCGGGTCTGCTGACCCCGCACAGGCGCCCGACCGACGGTCTCCACGAGTTGTGATAAGCGTTTCCCCGGCCGCTGAGGGCTAAGGACCGCAGGGTGGGGCAAGCGGCGGGACGGGGAACGAGCGGGAGGCGGCTTTGGCATCGTGCGAGCGACGCACATTGGGCGCGCCGGCAGAGCGAGCGCCGACCCACCACCGAGCGTTTCCCCCAACAGACGTGTCCTCGTGCTCCGGGTAAGCGAGGAGGCTTGCCCTACGACCTCTTCCTCACCCCTGCCCGCAGCTGGGAATGCGCACCGCTTTCTGATAGATTCCTGGTCGGGGTTCCAGGAAGCGGGGGCCCTGCTATTCAGCGGCCACGATTGCTCCAGAGCCCCCAAAAGCCACCAAATGCGGATGGTGGGAACTCGGGGGCGACTGCTGAGCCGGAGCATCGAGCCGTTTTCGGCCAGGGCTGTTCCGCCGGAACCTCGCCTCCGGTGTTCTGGGATACTTTCAACAGTGCCGGCTATGCCGAGGCCGCTGAGCATGGGAGCCGAGACCACGCCTTCGTGGCCCAACGCTGATCGCCCCGAGCCGCGGAATGATGCCACGGGGGCTGAGCCGAATAACGGAGCTTGTCCCCAGCAACCAGGGGAAACCGCAGCGGCCCAGCCCCCGCCCGAAGGCGACCCGCCGCCCCGGCCGCGCCTGGGAATCGGTCATCTCCTGGCAGCAACCGGCTTGGTGGCTGGTTACCTGGGAGTCGCACGAATCGCTTGGGACGCCTTGGAAAGCTCCGGGGTGCACGTGAGGGACATCGACATCAGTTCAGCCTTCTCAGGCGTCCTTGGCGGCTTGGCACTCGGCGGTCCTGTCCTGGTGGTCGCTTTCCGCCTCCGGCGCGTACGGTTCCCGTACTACCCGGGCGAGTACCTCTTCGTGATCATGGGGGTCCGCGTCTTGGTAGGCGTGGTGATCCCGTTTTTGATCTTGTGGGCGGCAGGTCTCGCTGTGCCGGGACCGGCGGGCGGGATGCGGCTGCCGTTGTTTATCGTGTTCGCACTTGCCGATCCCCTACTGGCTGCCATCCTCTGCCTTTGGGGAGCTTTGCGGGTTCACGAGCCCGGATGGCGTGGGTTTTTTGCCGTGGCCTTCGTGGAAACCGCCAGCATCTGTTGCTGTTTGGTAAGTCCAAGGGTGGATTTGGCGCTGTTTATATTTCTTTTGTGGATGGGGTCTCTAAGCACTTTGGTGCTCATGGTAGTGGTGATAAGCGACATCCGGCGCCACAAGGCCTACCCGTGGACGCACTGGGCCCCGGTCTTCTTACGTGTTGCGAATTTGGTTTTTCTGGTGGGAGTTTGGATGGTGAGCTTCTGGGGCACGCGTTGATGGGGTCGCCCGGGCGGCGTGGATCAAATGGATTGACAGTAATAGATGTCTTGGGTCGGAGCCGACGGGGTTGACCGGGGTTGTTCCGGACTTCCTCGTGACCGAGCTTCCCGGCTGGGCGCGCCGCTTGACAGAGGCCCATGCTGTCAGCCCAGGCATCTCCCCCACCCAACGCTGTTTCTGCAACCGGGCCAAAGTACCCATTGTAACGAACTGCCATTGGGTCAAATTGGGCAGCCGTGGAAAAATGGAGGCCGACCTGCTCCGTTTACTGGCCGGACTGGTGATGATTCCGCGCCGTTGGCCCCTGGGCGTGTTGCACTGGCTGCGTGGGTCTCGACGGGACAGGGGCCCATGCCGCTCGGTCAGAGGGTTCCGGTTTTCCCGATTCTATCTTCTGGCTTGAGTTTTCCCGTTGGGCAACCGATAAAGCCTGCAAGGTCGGCTGGTTGGCCGTGGGGCTCGGGTGTGGTTTGCGCCGCCGCGGGGAGGCGCGGAGCGTTGTCGTTACTTGCTACCGTGAAACGGGTTACGACGACGGGGCTCGGGCCGGTCAGCTCGCCGCCAGCGGAAGCTCTTTGACAACAAGGACTTGCGGTTTGGTCGGGAACGGGTGTCAAGCCGCGCCATCGGGGCTGTGCGCAAGATGCCGGTGGGGCGGTGGGCGAAACGGGTGCCCTCGGGCCCGGGGGACGCGTCCCTCTCGAGCAGGCCTCACGACCGGCCTCAAGGGCGGCCTTCAAGGGCCCGTCTCAGGTAATTGGTCTTGACACTAGTCGTTGTCGCACCTACACTTGGAGCGAAAATGGCCTGCTGTGGAGGGCGTTCATCGCTTGTCGAGTACCTGGCATCACAGGAGTGTCCAATCGTGACCAAGAAAGAAATCGTTCGTGCGATTTCCGAGCAGATGGGGCTCACTCAGCTGAAGACCAAGGAAATCGTGCAACGGACCTTCGATGCGATCGTGGATACGCTGGTAGCGGACGGGCGGATCGAACTGCGGAATTTCGGGGTCTTCGAGGTGAAGCGTCGAGCGGCGCGCAGGGCCCGCAATCCTCGCACCGGGGACAAGGTCGAGGTGCCGGAGAAACTGGTGGTCACGTTCAAGCCGGGCAAGGAGATGGAGGAGCGAGTCCGTCAGCTGGAGCGGCGCCGCGCCGCCCAGGCTCGCAGTTCGGGCCGAGGGAGAAACCGGCGCGAGTCTTCCAACCCTTCGGACACCCTACGCTCTTCGGGTGGCCACGGCCCCGGGTCGGACGGATCTTGAGGTGGACTTTCGTTCGCTCTTCCGTCGCCTGGCGGGGGGCGGCGGACGCATCGACTCATCTTGAGCCGCACAGGCCGGCGGCTGCGGGGCGTAGTGGGGGCGATTTGGAACACATCTATCTTTCGGGCAGCGGGAATTCGGCGGGCCGCGGTTGATCCCTTCTGGCTCTGCTAAGACCCACTCGGACTGTCCTGGGCCCTTTCTTGCCGCGCCCCACCGGGACCAAATGCGGGGCTTGCGGCATGGGCCACAGCTCGACCATTCCCCCAGCGCGGCCCGCGGGGCGCACACTCCTGTTTTTTGGTGACGAGCGGCCCGGGGTACGCTGGGGCTGCGGAGGGCGAAGTGGAAGATTCGAAACAGATGCTTGTGGGGCGAACAGGAACGGTCCGATCCGGGGCCGTTCGGTCCAGGCGGCCGGGCAAGTCCGAGACAACTGGGAGAGGTTGACAGAATGGTTCAGCTCCCTTGCGCAGGGATGCAACGGGGGCGATGGTTTTCAGGGAGGAGTATGCGCGATGCGTAAGCTGCTGTTGGCTCTCGCGTGCGGCATGCTGTTGGGTTCGCTCAGCGGCTGCCTGTTACCGGCTTATTCAGGCGATCCGGCTCGTCGGATGCAGCAGTTGCTGTTCACTTCGGAGAACCAGCGGCTGCTGTTGGACGAGTGGGAGCGCTTCTGGATGTTGGACCAGCCGGACCACGCCACGCCGTACCGCACGCACGGCGGCATTATCTAAAGCAAGGCAGCAGTTGCTGTTTGCAGTGGGGGTAGCTGGAGCCTCATCGCTTGTTCTAAGATGTAGGTGCGCGCGTTGTGCGCGCCTGTGACTGGAAGCCCCTTGCATGACGGCGGGTTCTCGGCTTCCGGGCGGACCTGCTTGGGAAGCAGCCGTGTGATGGAAGGAGGGCCAGGCGATGGGGAGATGGCGCCGGCTGGCCGTTTTGACAGCAGCGGCTTGTGCGCTGGTGGCGGTGGCCCTGGGAGGGGAGAACCTTCCTGACCGGGAAGGCCATGCGGCCACGGGGACCGACTGGCGCAATATCCGCACCGGCCATCGCATCCCGGACGAAGGTTATTGTGATCAGCCGTACACGGTCATCACACCTGACGGGAATTGGCTATGCACAATGACCACGGGGCCCGGCCGGGAGGGGCAGCGCGGGCAACACATCGTGGCCACGATCAGCAAGGACCAGGGGCGGACGTGGTCTGCGCTTGTTGATATCGAGCCTTCCGACGGACCGGAGGCCAGTTGGGCCATGCCGCTGGTGGTGCCCAGCGGTCGGGTCTATGTCTTTTATTCGTACAACGGTGACAACCTGCGCAGCTGGAAGGGCAGACCCATCCGGGCCGATACCGTGGGCTGGTACTGCTTCAAGTACTCGGACGACGGCGGCCGCACCTGGTCGCGTCGCTACCGCTTGCCCCTGCCTTTAGCCCCTGTGGATCGTGATAATACCTTCGATGGGCTTCACCAGATCTTCTGGGGCATCGGCAAGCCGATCGTCCACGGATCGACTATGTGGTTTGCCTTCAGCCGCTGTGGGGCCTTGTTGGTGGACAAGTCTGAAGGCTGGTTCTACCGTTCCGACAATATCTGCACCGAACCGGACCCTGAAAAGATCCACTGGCAGCTGTTGCCCGATGGCCCGCATGGGCTCCGGAACCCCGAGTACGGGGATGTGCACGCCGAGCAGAACCTGGTGGCCCTCTCGGATGGCTCGCTCTATTGCATGTACCGCACGCTCACCGGCCATCCCTTCCACGCCTACAGCCGCGACGGCGGACACACGTGGACTACGCCTGTACCGGCCACCTACACGCCGGGAGGCCGCGCGTTCAAACAGCCCCGGGCTTGTGCCAGGATCTGGCGCACGAAGAGCGGCAAGTTTCTTTTCTGGTATCACAATCACAGCGACATCAGCCAAGGCGGTTGGCGGGGACGCAACCCGGCCTGGATCTCCGGCGGCGTCGAGCGAGACGGGTATATTTACTGGTCGCAACCCGAACTGCTCCTGTACGATCCCGATCCGAACGTGCGGATGAGTTACCCCGACCTGATCCAGCAGGACGGCCGGTATTGGGTGACCGAAACCCAGAAAACCGTCGCCCGTGTGCACCGGATCGACAGGCGGCTGCTGGAAGGCTTGTGGGCGCAAGGCCGGATCGAACAGGTGACGCGCGACGGCTCGATGTTCGAGCTTGCCGGCCCGGCTGCCGGGCCGGGCGAGCACGTCCTGCCCGAGCCGCTCGATCTGTCCGCGCTTGGCGGCATAACGGTGGAACTGTGGGTGCGCTGGGATGAATGGAGCGCGGGGCAAGTGCTCCTGGACTGGCGGACTTCGGCGGGTGTCGGTGGGGCATTGGTGACCACCCCGAACGGCAGCGTGCGACTCGTGCTGAACGACGGCCGCGCCCAGGCCACTTGGGATTGCGACCCCGGGCTGCTCAGCGTGGGTCGCTGGCATCACATCACGGCCATCGTGGACGCCCAAGCGCAGATTATCAGTTTCCTCATCGACGGCACGCTTTGCGACGGCGGCCCGCACCGGCCGTACGGCTGGACGCGCTACCCTAACCGACTTGCGGACGTGAGCGGGTCGGGCACGCTGCGTGTGGCCCCTTCCCTGCGCGGCCGACTCCATTGCGTCCGCGTCTACCGCCGGTGCCTGCGCACCTCGGAAGCCGTGGCCAACTTCCGGGCCGGCCGCCGCTAGCCGAGGTTGTTCACGAGCGGCAGAAGTGGGACAGGCATCTTGCCTGTCCTGCCTGGTCGACAGGCTGGAAGCCCATGCCATGTGTTCATGGATAATCCGGGCTAGAGGTCCGGAAGCCTTGATCCTTTCTGCTGTTGATCCTTCCCGCGCCGCCGTTTCGGTGGTCAAGGACAACGCAACCAGGCTGACGCGGGATTGTTGGCATTGGGGGGGTGTTTGGCTCGACGGCTGGTGGCGTGTATGATGATCGGGCGAGATGTGGACCGGAACCAGCGATAGGGAGGCCATGCCATGCGACGTCGTGAGTTCATAAGGGGTGCAATAGGAACGGGCTTGGCGGCCGTCTCGGCCCCGGCGGCAGGGATGTGTTATGGGGCCGAGTCGCCTTCGAGTCTGGAAGCCGGCCAAGGCGTTATCGACACGACACCGCCGCTGGGGATCGAACTGGCCGGTTTCCATCGGCCGCCGGGCAAAGAGCGGGTAATCAGGGGGATTCGTCAAGCGACGGCTGCCCGGGCTTTGGTGTTGCGCTGCGGGGACCGTCAGGCAGCCATCGTCTCTCTGGACATCTGCGCCGTTTCGGCCGGGATGGCAGCCAGGGTGGCCCGCCGTGTGGCCCAGCGGACGGGAATCGCCGCATCGGGGGTGCGGATCGTCGCCACGCATACCCATTCGATGCCCACCTTCCGCTATCTGCGCCAATGGGGAGCCGTTCCACGGCAGTACATGGCCGAGGTGGAGGAAAAGGTCCTCGGGGCGGTGGCGCGGGCTCAAGCCGACTTGGCGCCGTCAAGGCTTCTGTTTGGACGCGCTGGGGTGGTCGGAGGCAACTACAACCGAACCAGCTCGACGTGGAAGACGGACGAGTCGTTTGACGAGCGTGCCACTGAGGAGGACCGGTGGCTGGACACGAAGGTCTCTGTGCTTCTGTTCGAACGTTCCGCGGCCAAGGGCGATCTGTTGTGGTATCACTTCTGTGCCCATCCGGTCTGTTACACGGACGACCAGGCCGGACCGGATTGGCCGGGATTGGTGAGTGAGCTATGCCGGCAGTCAGGCGCGCCGGTACCCTGTTTCCTTCAAGGCCATTGCGGGGACGTCAACCCGGGCCCTGGCCAGCCGCGGCTGGGCGTGCCCCACGAAGTGGCCGCCGCGATCCATGGCGGGATCAGGAGGGCTCTGGACGCGGCCCGTCCCGTTGCGGTGGATACGCTGTGCAGCGACGCGACCCGAGTGGCCCTGCCGCTGGACCTGGATCGGCTGGCTCGGCAGTTGGCCGAGTACCGCAAAGATCCCTCGCGGTGCACCGGCGGCCCATGGGTCGACGAAGGGTTTGCTGCGGATTGGGCCCGATCGGCGGCCCGCTGGGACCGGGCGCGCAACAGAGTGGAAGCACGGATTTCCGCCCTGCGGCTGGGTGATGTAGCGATGGCCTTCCACCCGGCCGAGTTGTACAGCTATTACGGGCTGGCCATCCAGCGCGATTCGCCTTGCCCCGACACCCTGGTGGTGGGCTATACGGATGATGGGATCGGCTATTTGACGGATCGCCAGGCATTTCGCGCGGGCGAGTACGCGGCGCTGACGGTCCCCAAGATCCTCGATCTGCCGCCTTATCGGCCGGAAGCCGCGTCGCAGTTGACGCGGGCCGTCCTGGCCATGCTGGAAAAACTGACCTGAGGCCCTCGGCGCCGCGACGACGGGTTTCCCGGTCGCCGTGTGTCGGTTCACCCCGTTGAGGCCTTTTCCAGGGAGAATGACCGTGACAGAACATCAAGGCGTTGATCCGGACCGGGGCGCCGGCGGCGGATATGGCCGCCGCGTTTTCCTCAAGGCCAGCGTGGTTTCGGCGGCCGCGGCCGGCGTCTCCGGCGCCAGCGCAGC
>DQVB01000484.1 GCA_015661985.1 Planctomycetota bacterium
GCGCCCACCCGAGCGGCTGGGCCGTCCCAGCGGAACGCCCGGAAGCCGTCCGCGGCGGCGCGGGCGCAGTGGACAAGGCTACCCGGGATTGTTCACGAGCGGCAGAAGTGGGATAGGCGTCTTGGCTTGTCTTGTCTTGGCTGCCTTGCCTGGTCGACAGGCTGGAAGCCTATCCCACGTGTTCATGAATAATCCGGGCTACGCAGAATTGGCTTCGGCGGCCACCGCTGGCGAGCTTTAACGATTATGCCGAAAGTGTAGATGCGGCCAGCCCAGGCAGTCCGAAGCGTGGCGTTGATCCCCCCAGGGCCGAGAAGATCCCAAGGAACACAATACGCCGGCGGCCGCCCGAAAAGACCGGCGCAGCCCGCCTAGCCACGGTCGAACCGCCACAAACCTTCCTCGCGGGCAATGGCGATCGCTTCGGCGTACTCGTCCACGGTGAGGCTGCGGTCGATGCCGGCGAAGCGCCGAGCCAGGCCGGCCGGTCGGTACTGGGCCATGATGTTCACGTACGTGTCTTTGGAAACCTCCCGAGCCAGGAATCGCATCACTTGCCGCGTACCAGCCAACCGGTCGGGCAAGACCAAATGGCGGACCAAAAGACCACGCCGGGCCAGCCCCTGGTCGTCGATCACCAAGTCGCCCACCTGGCGGTGCATCTCCCGGATCGCTTCACAGGCGATCTGCGGATAATCCTCCGCCTGGGCCAACTCCTTGGCCACCTCGGGGTTCCAGAACTTGAAATCCGGCATGTAGATGTCCACCACACCGTCCAATAGCCGCAGCGTCTCCAGGCTGTCATAACCGCCGGTGTTATAGACCAGAGGCAGGTTCAAACCCTGCTCGGTGGCCAGCACCAAGGCCTCGAGGATCTGGGGCACCACATGGGAGGGGGTGACGAAGTTGATGTTGTGACAGCCTGCCCGCTGGAGATGAAGCATCATGGCAGCCAGCTCCTGCGGGCCCACCAGCTGGCCTTCCTCACCCCAGCTGATCTCGTAGTTCTGGCAAAACATGCACCGCAGATTGCAGTGGCTGAAGAAGATGGTGCCCGACCCGTGGCGGCCCCGCAGACACACCTCTTCGCCGTGGTGAGGGAAATAGCTGCTCACCCGGGCCCTCCGGCCGGAATGACAGAAACCTTCGCCGCCCCCCTCCCCCGTTCGATCCGCGCGGCACTGGCGGGCACAAAGCACACACTCGGCCAGCAGCTCGACGGCCTGCCGGGCCCTCTCAGCCAGCTGGCCGCTTTCCAACAGCTCCAGGTACGCAGGCCGGAGGTTGTTCATGCCGCAGGCTCCTTTCCAGCCCATTGTATGCAGGCCTGCTGTCCAGGCGAGCCACCACGGGCCAGCAGCCGGGCCGGCTCAGGGCGGCCAGCAAACGCAGCAACCGGCCGCCACACAGAAGTTCACCGTCGCGGCAATCCCTCAAACTGGTAGTTCTCGCCCACCGTGTACAGCCGGTTCAGAGGCCGGCGGTTGACGTGCGCCGCCACAACCTGGCCCACGAAGATCACGTGATCGCCCGTCTGCAGCTCCGATACCAAGCGGCATTCCAGGTTGGCCACCGCGTCGCGCAGAAGCACGCCATCAATTGCCCGGGCCGGCTGCGTGGGTGTCCCCGCTTCGGCCAACTTGTCCACTTCCCGGCCTGATTTGGTGCCGAAAAAGAGCGTTTCGTCTTTCTGGTGCTCCGAGGGCCAAGCAAGCACGAACTCCTTGGCCGCTCGAATGACCCCCAAAGAATACCTTGTGTTGCCAATCGAAATGGCAAACATAGGGGGTTCGTGGGACGTCTGCGTGACCCAGCCCAGTGTGATAGGGTTGTATTTGCCGGCCGGGTCGCGAGCGATGGCGATAACGATCTGCTCGGGGTACTTCAACGCCCTGGCCCGCTCGAACGTGCTCTCCACCTGCATCGACTGCACCTCCCGATTGTTGCCGAAGTTCAGCGCGACGACTTCACCACACATCCGCCCAACGGGGCGACCCGCCCCCGCCAAGACCGCGCGTGTGCCGGGGGTGAGAAACGGGTCGGAGGGGAAGCGTCCTCGCTTGCCCGAAACATGAGGCGTTCTCGCCTGCCCGGAACGTGAGGATACGTCTTTTGGGCAATCTGGGTGGTTGAATCTGGGCAAAGGGGACAAGCGGGAAGTTTGTCCTACGAGGCTCCTTGACCTTGTTCATCGGCCCAGCGTGTGCCCGTCAGAACGTGGACAGTCGGGGGTTGGTCGTCACGGGGCGGCCGGTTGGCCGTCCAGCACCGAGTATACAGGAGGAAGGGTTGAGGGTTGAGGGTTGGCAGGTGGGGAAGGGCGGGGCAAGCAGGGGGCGCATCGGCGGGCGACTGCGGCACTCTGCGACCGAGCGGGCGGGCGATGGCACGGCGTTTGCATAAGTTGAGGGTCGCTTCTGCAATGGCAGAGCAGTCACCCCCCCCAGAAACGCCCCGGCGGGTCTCTTCTGATGATAAGCCGGGGCGGAACAGAGAAGAGGCCCCACAGCGGGGCCGGCAGACGGAAGAGGCTCGCGAGACACTGGCCGGGAAGCGTGCCAGGGCGCAACCCGAGAGGTGTCCTCTGAAGCCTGAAACAGAGGACATCGGCTAATGGGTCCGTGGTGCCACCTTCCGGTAGACACAAGGCGGGCTGGGTTTGCTTTGAGCCAACCCGGTCCGCCTGTTCTATTTTGCTACAGCGAAATTGAACACCTGATCCAGAATGCTACGAGCGCCGTACCCCCCTGAGGTGGGGTCTGGGCCCTGTTTTCGTCCACAAGGCTGTGCTTAAGCTCCGTTGGCGACTGCGCCGGAGGGCGGCACGGCGGGTTTGGAGCTCATCTGGGACAGGTTACAAACCTGGCCTCCGACGTGCCGGCGCTGGGCAGATCAGAACAGACCGGATCACTGCGTGTCCGGGCCGCGTCTTCGGTTGGCCTCGCGCTGTTGGCCCCAGGATCTACGGATTCCGGGCCTTTTGCTTTTCTCGATGGGAGGGCTACAATGCGTGGCCACCCGTTACCGCTGCCTCGCCCAGATCAGTCTCCCCGTTTTCTCCTGCCGGATTGGGTGACTGCCTTGCTCAGACCAGTAACGCACACTCCGGGGACGTTTCGTCCCATGCTTCGGCTGGCCATGCCGGTGCTCATTGAGCAGGTGCTGTTGATGCTGGTCTGGTTCTCTGACCGTGTGTTGACGGGCCACTATTTGGGCACGGCCCACTTGGCGGCCATCACGTTGGTCACCTATGTGCTCTGGCTGTTCACTGGTCTGTTCGCCACGGTGGCCATTGCCGCTACGGCCATGGTAGCTCGGTTCGTGGGGGCCGGGGACGGCCGATCGGCTCGGCAGGTGACGGGGCAGGCCTTTGTGTTGGGGGCGGCGATTGCTGTGGTGGCTACCGGTTTGGGGTTTTGGGCCGGTCCCTGGTTTGTTCGCTTTTTGCAGCTGGAAGGGCTATCGGCCGTGCTGGCGGACCGCTATCTGGCTGTCGTCGTGCCCGTCCTCCCCTTGGTCATGATCCAGGCGGTCGGGATCGCCTGTTTGCGGGGCGCGGGCGACATGGTTTCGGGCCTGGTGGTGATGGCCGTGGTCAACGCCGTGAACGTGGCGGTCAGTTGGCTTTTGGTGTTGGGCCCCGGGCCGGTTCCGCGGCTGGGATGGTCCGGGATCGCGTTGGGCACCATGGCGGGGTTTGTGGTGGGCGGGTTGCTCGTGCTGGCTTTGATGGTGCGGGGGCGGGCCGGTCTGCTGCTGCGCTGGCGGCTGCTGGTACCCGACTTCCGATTGATCGGCCGCCTGCTGCGTATCGGCATCCCCGGCGGGGCGGACATGTTGGTGGTGATCGGCTGCCAGCTGTGGTTTCTTTCGGTGATCAACCGCATGGGCGATCTGTCGGCCGCGGCCCATGGGGTGGCCATCTGTGCCGAGTCATTGGCGTTTTTGCCCGGGGCGGCGTTTCAGGCGGCTGCGGCGACGTTGGCCGGCCAGTTCCTGGGGGCGGGGGATGATCGCCGGGCTGGGCGGAGTGTGCTGATGGCATGCGTGGCAGGTGGCGGACTGATGGTGGTCGCCGGGCTGTTGTTCCTGGGTTTGGCCCCGGAGCTGGTCCGGCTGTTTGTGGGGCCCCATCAGGCCGCGGTGGCGGCTCTGGCCACTCCGCTTCTGCGCATCGTTTCGGTCGGAATCCCGGCGCTGGCCGTGACGATGATCCTCAGTGGGGGGCTGCGCGGGGCGGGCGACACGCGGTGGCCCATGGCCGCCTCGCTGACGGGCCTGCTTGGGGTCCGGCTCCCTCTGGCGTACTGGCTGGGCTTCGATGCGTTCCAGCTCCCGTGGGTGGAAGTGCCTTTGGCCGGCATGGGCTTCGGCGTCATCGGGGCATGGTATGCCATGGTGTTGGACCTGTGGCTCCGCGCTGCGATTCTGGCTGCGCGATTCTGGCACGGGGGCTGGAAGCGGGTGGCCGTGTGAAGGGGGCCCCATAGTCGATCCGCACGAGAAGAGTTACCATGAGCGCGGAGCGGCAGGAAGGATCGTTGGCAACTGCCGGGCAGGAGAGCGAGGCGGGTCGATGTTGGACATTGAAGAGCAAACGCGTCGGTGGACCACGGCGGATGCGGCCGAGTTGTACGAGGTGGAAAACTGGGGCAAAGGGTACTTTTCGGTCAACCAGCTGGGCCACGTGGCGGTCCATCCGACCAGAGATCCGGAGCGGTCGATCGACTTGAAGCGCCTGGTGGATCGTCTGCAAGCCCGGGGGATCCAGACACCGGTGCTGATCCGCTTCGGGGACATCCTTCGTTACCGGTTGGCGGAGATCCACGAGGCGTTCCGCCGGGCCATGGAGGATCACGAATACCGGGGCGACTATCGCTGTTTGTACCCCATCAAGGTGAACCAGCAGCGGCATGTGGTTGAGGAGGTGCTACGGCACGGCCAGCCGTACGCTTCCGGCCTGGAGGCCGGCAGCAAGCCCGAGTTGTTGGCCGTCATCGCTTTGGCTTCCAACGACGTACCCGTGGTCTGCAACGGGTTCAAGGACGAGCGTTTTGTGGAGACGGCCATGCTGGCCCAGAAGGTGGGCCGGCGGATTTTCGTCGTCGTGGAGAAGTACACCGATCTGGAGTTGATTCTCGAGCATGCCGGGCGGATCGGTGTGCGTCCGCAGATCGGCGTCCGCTTGAGATTGGCCTCCCGCGGCTCCGGCCGGTGGCATTCCTCGGGCGGACACCGTTCCAAGTTCGGGCTGACGGCCACCGAGGTGCTCCGCGTGCTGGATGAGCTCAAAGGCCGCGACATGGCCGACTGTTTCAAGTTGCTTCATTTCCACTTGGGCAGTCAGGTGACCAACATCCGGTACATCAAAGCGGCGTTGAACGAAGCGGCCCGGGTCTACTGCGACCTGGTCCGCCACGGCGCGGGCCTGGAGTACCTGGACGTGGGCGGCGGTTTGGGCGTGGACTACGACGGTTCGCAGACCAACTTCGAATCCAGCGCCAACTACACGCTCCAGGAGTACGCCAACGACGTGGTGTTCCACGTCCAGACCGTATGCGACGACGCCGGTGTGCCCCATCCGACCATCTTTTCCGAAAGCGGCCGGGCCATCGTCGCCTACCACAGCGTGCTGGTGTTCAACGTGCTGGGGGTGACCGACCGGGGTGAAAACGACGTGCCTCGGAAGCTGCCCGAGGATGTCGAGCAACCCTTGGTCGATCTGCTCGATACGTTCCAGCACGTCAATCTGCGCAACATCCTGGAGAGCTACCACGACGCCCAGCAGGCCTTGGACATGGCCATGAACCTCTTCGCCGGCGGCTACCTGCCGCTGGTGCAGCGGAGCTTGGCCGAGCGGCTTTTCTGGGCCACCTGCCGCAAGATCCAGCGGCTGATGGCGCACTTGGACTACATCCCCGAAGAGTTGGAAGGGCTGGACGCCCTGTTGAGCGAAACGTACTTCTGCAACTTTTCCCTGTTCCAGTCGATGCCGGACAGCTGGGCCATCAAGCAGCTGTTTCCCATCTTGCCCATCCACCGGCTGGACGAGCGGCCCACGTGTCACGCCGTGTTGGCCGATATCACGTGCGATTCGGACGGGAAGATCGAGCGGTTCATCGACCGACGGGACGTGAAACGGGCCCTGCCTTTGCACCGCTTCGACGGCCGTCCGTACTACCTGGCTGCTTTCCTCGTGGGCGCCTACCAGGAGATCCTCGGTGATCTCCACAACCTCTTCGGCGATACCCACGCGGTGCACGTGAGCATGGACGCCGACGGCGAGGTGGTGGTCGATGAAGTCATTGCGGGCGACACGGTGCGCGAGGTGTTGCACTACGTGCAGTTCGACGCCCAAGGGCTGGCCGGCCGACTGCGGGCCGCCGTGGAACGGGCGATCCGGCGAGGCAGCATTGACGATCGCCAGGCTGGCAGGCTGCTGCGCGCCTACCGGGCCGGGCTGGACGGCTACACATACCTGGAGGACGGCGGCAGCCCACCCACCTGAACCGGGCGTCCGCGAAGCTCGGGACGTCTGTGGCCCTGACGATCACGGTGCTGGCCATGGAGATGGTCGTTTCATCGTTTTTGGCAATCGGCATGATGGTGGCCGTGGTGGTCATCTTCCGGGCCTTCGTGCGCCGGCCGGCGGGGGTGTGGCAGGAGGACCCACCGGGCGTGCGCACCATGGTGGTCTTCAGGGGCAACCATCCCGACTTCTTCGAAGACGACCCGCCCGAGGGGCCGTACGTGGGTGTGCGACTGTTCGGGGAACTCTGCGACGGCCTGGCCGATCAGGGCGTGGCCGTAGAAAACCGAGGGACCATCCAAAACGCCCAGCGCGCCGAATGCGTGCTGGAAGGCCAACGTTTTGCCCTGGTGCTGGAATGGCTGGAACACCGGTGGCTGGCCAGCGTGGAATGGGTGCCTCGCCGAGGGGCGGAACGGCGCCATCTGGCCCTGACCCACCGTGTCTACGCCCCGGCCGATAGCCCGGCGTTGCGCCGCCTGCTGCGGGCCATCGACCAATGGCTCCGCCGCGATGAGCGCCTCTTTGACGTCAAATGGCACCGCAAGGAAAAATGGATCGCCGGTGACCAGTCCACCGCTGCCGCCCGGCCGGTCGATGATCCCCGAGACGGGTGAGACCGGCTGGAATCCCACCGGCGGCGCACGCGGGATCATTGCCATCGGCGTTGTGTTGCCATCGGCAGCCGATCCGTGTAGCGTCTTGACTCCTTGCAGATGTTCCCGCAGCGGGCGCATCTGTTGGGCGGTGGTGGCAGGCTGGAAGCCTGCCCCACGTCGGGCGTTTTGCCTCGCCAGCGGCGGACGCCTAGAATACCGGTGCCTCGCGAGGCGGTGGTGCGCGAGAAGCGTTTTTCTCCCGTCGAATGGGACGTGTTATGCAGGAATTGGCAGGAGAGGGTTTGGGCTTCCAGACAACGGGCGGCCGGGCGGTCCCCAGGTGCGTGTCTGGTCTGGTCGGCGCTTGTGTTGTGTTGCTCTGCTTGCCGGTGGGCCTCGCCGCCGCGAGCGATTGGCCCATGTGGCGGTACGACGGCGCGCACACGGCGGCCTCGCCACACGAGCTGCCAACCCAGTTGCACTTGCAGTGGGTGCGGGAGTATTCGCCGCGAGTGCCCGTGTGGGACGATCCGCTCAATCAGGACCTGATGCCCTACGACCGCATTTTCGAGCCCGTGGTCGCCGACGGGCGGATGTTCGTCGCTTTCAACGATTCGGACAAGGTGGTGGCATTGGACGTCCAGTCGGGCAAAGAGCTGTGGCGGTTCTACGCGGACGGGCCGGTGCGGTTCTCGCCAGCCGTTTGGCGCGATGGGGTCTACTTCGTCAGCGACGACGGATATCTCTACTGCGTCGCCGCCGCGGACGGACAGCTCCGGTGGCGGCTGCGCGGTGGCCCGTCCGGGCGCAAGGTGCTGGGCAACCGCCGCGTGATCTCGGTGTGGCCGGCGCGCGGGGGCCCCGTGGTGCGCGACGGCGTGGTCTACTTTGCCGCCAGTATCTGGCCGTTCATGGGCACGTTCATCTACGCCGTGGACGCGGAAACGGGCGAAGTGCTCTGGCTCAACGACCGTACGGGGCCCCAGTTCATCAAGCAGCCGCACCGCGCTCCGGCCTTTGCGGGCGTGGCGCCCCAGGGACAGCTGGTGGCCACAGCCGAGTGGCTGTTGGTGCCCGGCGGCCGCAGCTGTCCGGCCGTTCTGGACCGAGAGACCGGCGAGCTGGTGCATTTCGATTTCGGCGGCAAAGGCCAAGGCGGATCGTTCGTGGCGGCCAGCGATTCGTTGTATTTCGTGCACACGCGTCTGCGCGGCACGATGGCCTACCGATTGACGGACTGGAGCGACGCTGGCTTCCGGATCAACGAACCGGTGCTCGACGGCGACGTCATCTACGCGGCCAATACGCCGGGCGAAAGGGATGGCCAGCCAGCCGAGGCGGTGGTCCAGGCGTTCGATGGGCGAACCAAAGAGCTGCTCTGGCAGGTGGTGGCCGACGGCAGCGGAGACCTGATCAAAGCCGGATCGCGGCTCTACGCTGCGGGCCGTGACGCGGTCGTGGCCATCGAACCGCCCCAGGGGAACGACCCGGCCAAGGTCGTTTGGTCCCTGCCGGTCGACGGCCGAGTGTTGCGCCTGTTGGCCGCTTCCCAGCGGCTGTTTGCCGTGACGCTGGAGGGGAAGATCATGGCCTTCGCCGCCGACGCGGCCGACCCGACTACGCTGGCCGGATCAGCCCGGCCAATCGAGCCTCAACCGGAGGCCGCCCGTCGCGCAGGCGAACTCTTGCAGGCGGCGGGGGCCGACGAAGGCTACGCCCTCTGGTTCGGCGTGGACGACGAGCCGCTCCTGGAAGCCCTCGTGGCGGGCTCACGCCTCCACGTGGTGGCCGTCGATCCGGACCGCGAAAAGGTGGTTCGGTTGCGGCGGCGTTTCGACGCCGCGGGGCTCTATGGCCGGCGAGTGGCCGTGCATGCGGGCGACCCGGGCGAGTTCAAGGCCCCGCCGTACGTGGCTCAATTGCTTGTCGTGGGTCGGTCAACCTTCCGGCGATTGGCCGACCAGGGAACGCTACGGGGGCTGTACGAATCGGTGCGACCCTATGGCGGGGTGCTGTGGGTGGCCGCCTCCGGGGAGGAAAGCCAACGGCTGGCCGCGCAGCTCCGGGCCGCCCGGATGCCGAACGCCAAGGTCCTCGCAACCCCCGACGGCGTGCTGGCCGTGCGCCAAGGGCCTTTGCCGGGGTCCGCCCCCTGGACACACACCTACGGCGATATCGCCAACACGGTCAAATCGAACGACCGCCGCGTGCGGCTGCCCCTGGGGCTGTTGTGGTTCGGCGGCCAGTCGAACCAAGACGTACTGCCCCGCCACAGCCATGGGCCGAGCCCCCAGGTGATCGGCGGCCGGCTGTTCATCGAAGGGATCAACTGCCTCAGTGCCCGCGACGTGTACACCGGCCGGGTGTTGTGGAAGCGCGAGTTCCAGGATCTGGGTACCTTCAACATCTACTACGACGAGACTTACGCTGACACGCCGCTCAGCACGGCCTACAACCAGGTGCACATCCCAGGGGCCAACGCCCGAGGGACGAACTACGTGGCCACCGAACAAGGCGTGTACTTGGCCATCGGCAGCCGCTGCGTGCTCTTGGACGCGGCCACGGGCCGGACGGTCCGCGAGTTTCATCTGCCGCCCGATGACGGAGGCGATCGGCAATGGGCATTCATCGGCGTGTACGAGAATCTGCTCCTGGCCGGCACGGGCTTCGGCCACTATTCGCGGCGGCTGGGCTACAAGTTCACCCCGGAGGGCAAACGCACGCTGGCTTGGAGCCCCGACTACTCGGGCAGCTTGGGCCTCTTGGCCTTCGATCGCCACACGGGAGAAGCCTTGTGGAAGGTGGACGCCCGTCACAGTTTCCTGCACAACGGGATTGTAGCCGGCGGGGGCCGGATCTATTGCCTCGACCGCCTGCCCCGGCGCGTCGAAGAGCAGCTGCGGCGTCGCGGCCAGGATGTGCCAGACGGTTATCGGATCGTGGCCTTCGATGCACGGACGGGAAACGAGCTGTGGGCAGTGACGGAAAACGTCTTCGGCACGTGGCTCAGCTATTCGCAACAGCAGGATATCCTACTCCAGGCCGGGGCGGCCGGGCCGGATCGCAGCCCGGACGAGTCGCGCCGCGGCATGGCCGCGTATCGGGCCGCCAATGGATCACTGGTGTGGGCGAACCTGGACATTACGTACACAGGGCCCTGTATGCTCCACGGGGAGATGATCATCACCAACACGGGCTCCTACAGTGAATCGCGCGGCGCCTTCAGCCTCCTGGACGGATCGCCGTCGACCGTGGAAAACCCGCTCACCGGCCGGACCGAACCGTGGCGGTTCACCCGCACCTACGGCTGCAACACGGCTGTGGCCAGCGAATACCTCCTGACCTTCCGTTCCGGCGCAGCCGGCTTCTACGACCTGGCCGACCATAGCGGCACAGGTAATCTCGGCGGCTTCAAATCGAGCTGCACTTCGAACTTGATCGTCGCCGATGGCGTGCTCAACGCACCCGAATACACACGCACTTGTTCTTGTGCCTACCAGAACCAGACGTCACTGGCCCTGGTCCGCATGCCGGAGAACGAGTATTGGACCTACAACCTGTTCGATACGGCCCGAAAGGACTCGCCCCAGGACGAACAATCCCCTCGGATTGTTCGCCTGGGCATCAACTTCGGCGCCCCGGGCGACCGGCGCGACCCGGGCGGCACGCTGTGGTTGGAGTACCCCGTGGTGGGCGGCATCTCCCCTCGGTTGGATGTTTCGCTGGAAGGGGACCTGCGCTTCTTCTACCGGCACAGCGGGTGGGTTTCCGGCGAAGGGTTGCCCTGGGTGGCCGCCTCCGGGGTGGAAGGGGTACGGCGAGTGCAGATCCGGCTGGTGCCTCCGGCCGAGTCCCCGGCGGAAGAAGACCCGGAGGAAGAAGAAGGGACGTGCCCGGATCAACCTGCCGTCGAGGACCTGCCACACACCGTCGGCCTGTATTTCCTCGAGCCGGACCGCAAGTGCAGCCCAGGCCAACGAGTCTTCGACGTGAGCGTCCAGGGAAAGAAGGTGCTCGAGGCTTTCGACATCATCAAACGCACCGGCACAGCCTACCGGTCGCTGGTGATCCGCGTGCCCCATGTTCCCATCGGCGCTGTGGTGGACATCCGCTTCGAGTGCCAGTCGGACCGCCCTCCGGTCCTTTGCGGTGTGGAGGTGGTACGGGAATAAACCCCAGCGCTATGAACCGGCGGGGCAGGATGGACATTCCTGTCCGTCATAGGTGCGACAAAACGCGCAATACTCGAGTGTGGAGTACCATGACAGGGGATGGAGCCGATCGCAACCAGGAATGTGGCTTTTTTCGCGCAGTTGCTCACCCCCAAAAGGACGCAGAGAACACAGAGCTGTTCACGGAGCGTCTCTTCAATTGTCTCAGCGGGCCCTGCACACTCTGCGGTTAAGGGCTTCGCCACGTGACGTGGTGGTGAGACACCCTGTTTTGTTGCTACAGTCTCCAATGACCTGCGTATCGTGGATGCCGCGAAACGTGAGTTCTGCCGAACCAGCGGGAATTGCCCGTCGAGCCCATGATTGCCGGTCAAGAATGCCCCTCCTGCGTCTTCTTTCTGCAACGTTGGGGTGAAGGGGACGTCACAAGACGTGCAGCCAGCGGCCTCGTGCCCGGCGCCAAACGCACGACAAGGGAGGCCAGCGGATGTGGCACAGCCTCGTTGGTCCAGCGCCGCTTGGCCTCCGCTTTCCGCGGCTTATAGCTGCCATCTGTCCGGGCGCTTCGGCCCGAGCGGGACGTCCGGTTGACGGACGAAGCCTTCCAGTCTGCCGGGGCCGTCGGAGGGCGTCAGCGCTACGCCATAGGCGTTGTTCTCCCGGCCGGGGCCTTCGACCATGGCGCGGAGTGTAACGTAGTGAATGCCGCCGATCCTGGCGTAGCCGCCCGTGTGCTTGTGCCCCTGGAAAACGGCCGCCACGTTTCCCGCCTCTTCCAGGATCTGGCGCACCTTTGCCCCATTCTTGACCCCGTGCGGATCTTTCTCATCATCCAGGATCTGGTGGACAAAGACGATCGTCCGCCGGCCGGCGCTGCGGGCCAAGTCTGCCCGCAGCCAGGCGAGCTGAGGGGCAGGGATCCACGTGTCGGTCCACTCGAAGTTGCCCGCTCTGTACGGCGTGCCGTCGCGCTTGAAGTTGGCGTCCAGAACGACAAAGTGCCATGAGCCTTGTTCGAACGAATAGTAGCTGCGTTTGATCCGCGAGCGGCACAAATGCAGGAACTCGCCCTTCGCGAGTGCATTGAGACAATGGTTGCCCAGTACGTAGTAGCGGTCAGCGCGGGAGCGACAATA
This sequence comes from Planctomycetota bacterium, assembly GCA_015661985.1. Classification (GTDB taxonomy): domain Bacteria; phylum Planctomycetota; class Planctomycetia; order Pirellulales; family Thermoguttaceae; genus SZUA-1497. The sequence goes on from DQVB01000484.1 coordinate 12,437, forward strand.
GACGCGGTCGATCGCCTTCAAGTGACCCGACTCGCCGGCCTTCGTGCGGCCGGAATCGATGAAATCACCCAGCTCGACGACGAACCGTACGTCTGCGCGGTTAAAGGTGTCGATGGCCTGCTCGAGTTTCCCCATCGAGTCCCGGTAATGACGCGTGCCGCGAGTGTCGGCGTCGGCGTAGTGGACGTCCGTGACCAGGCCGAATCGGAGCACTCCCTCGGCCTCGTCGGCCGCTTCCAGCGTGACACAGGCGCCGGCCATTCCGGTTCCGGCCGCTGTCCACCGCAGAAACGCTCGCCGGGAGATCGTCCGAACGGGAGCCGTGTTGTTCATGTCTGCCTCCGTCGCGACATTCGATGTCTGGAATTCCTGCACTGGCCGATCATCGCTCGATCGTCCTCGCCCACGCAAGAGTCACGCCCTCACCGAGTCGGCCGCCCGTCCCCTCGACCCTTGCCCTCCCGGCTCGACTCGAACCCGGGGCGACGCACCTGTCCGATCGTTCTCCTGCAAGACACCCTCAAGACCGCCTCTCGGGGCGGTTGATGATCTGGAGGCTTTCGGCCGGCAGGATCTCGTTCATGCTCCCTGAGCGAAAGCCTTCCAGGTCCAGGGAGACATACTTGAAGCCGGCCGCCTTGAGTCGGTCCACCACCTGGCGGCGGAACTCCGGGTCCGAGAACCGCCCGATGGCCTCCGGCGCCACCTCGATCCGCGCCAAGTCACCCTTGTGGTAGCGCACCCGCAACGGCTGGAATCCGCAATCGCGCAGGAACCGTTCTGCGCGGTCGATCATGGCCAGCCGTTCCGGGGTGACTCGCTCGCCGTAGGCAATGCGGCTGCTCAGGCAGGGCGTGGCCGGTTTGTCCCAGATGGGCAGCCCCCAATAACGAGCCAGTCGGCGGATCTCGGCCTTGCTCAAATCGCACTCGGCCAAGGGGCTGCGCACCCGGCGGTCCCTGGCCGCGCGCAACCCGGGGCGGTGTTCGCCGTGATCGTCGCGGTTGGAACCATCGACCACCACGGCCACACCCAGCCGGCGGCCCAGCCGCTCCACCTGGGCGAACAACTCCGTCTTGCAGTGATAGCAACGATTGGCGTCGTTCTTCTGGTACTCGGCGTTGGCCAATTCCGCGGTCTGGAGCACCTCGTGGCGGATGCCGATCTGGCGAGCCAACCCGCGGCAGGCCTCCAGTTCGCCCGCGGCCAGACTGGCACTCACCCCCGTGACCGCCACAGCCCGCTCGCCCAACGCTTCACGAGCCGCCTTGGCCAGCACCGTGCTGTCCAGCCCCCCGGAAAAGGCCACCGCGCAGCTGCCGAACCCGCGGAGCAGATCCAGCAGCCGGTCACGCTTCTCTTCCAGCTCGGCACTCAGACTCACTTCGGCTTGCATCACAGACTGGTCCTCGGCCAACATCCGCACCCTTTGTGATTGTACTCAGAGCCTATCCCAGAATGAAAACGGAGACCTCGGTCGCACGCCGTGGCACAGTCGAAAGACCGGCCACGACGCCATTCCGGAATGGGCCTCAAACCTCCGGACCGGCCCCGGAGCCCGGCCCGCCATCCCGTCGCGGCACAGGCCGATTGGCCCCACCTCGGCGCCCAGGGCACAGAAAAAGGCCCTCCGCCGCAATGCCGTGGCGATGCCGCTTTGAGAGCCCGTTATCTCAAGGGGGGCGACCTGGACCCCGGGTTGTGTGATCCGCAGAAGCCCCAGGGGGCTCCGTGGCGGCTGTACACGCGGCCAGGGTCTTTATCATCAGGCACCCAACGGGCAACGTACCGGCTCACCAAATTTGAGCACCGACAGCACGAGCATGACAGAGGGCCAAACGCATCCTTATCCTACCACCCTCCGGGGGTGCAGACAAGCGGCCACGGCCGACCCCACCGCGGAGCCCCGCCAGGCTCCCAGCCCCCCGTGCGTCGGGCGCGGATCCCACACCATGCTGGTCCCGGGGCCAGTTGCCCTTGCCTCAGCACCCAAAGCCGAACCGTCACCGGCTTGGACTGCGGCTCCAGGGCCAGCGCGGTGGGGCCAACAGCAATGTCCCCAGAACAGCCAGCCCGAACAGGCAGTACGTCACGGCGAACACCCAGGTCGGAAAGTCATAGAACAGCAGTTCACCGACCCAATGCTCGATGAACGCACCGGCGTAGGTTGCCTGGCCCGCAGCATCCCGGAGGGATCTTTCCAGATCAGTGAGCGGACACGGCCAGCCCAGCAAGCTCAGCACGGCGACCACGAAGATCATCAAGAAATGGATCAGCCGGAACCAGAAGTTACGCACCCACTGCCATCGGCGCCACACACCGATCAGGATCGCTATCAACCCGAACACGACCACACTGGCGTACAAGGCGTGGAGAATGAGCACGGTATCGGCCAAAACCCGGTAAATCATCGACCCTCCCCGCGTCGCCGGCCTTCATCCTGCGAACGTAAGGTTCACTATACCGAGCCCAGGCTGGGGTCACCAGTTCCACGACGGCGAACGTCCGGTGCCGTGTTGCCTTGTTCCAGCCCCGAGGTTGCTGTTTGGCCGGAGTCTGCGCCGCGCCGGCAGGCCATGCGCTTGCTCGGTCACGTCCGTCCCGTTATCTTGACGGCAGATTTGCGCGGGCGGAGTCCACGTCCAGGGCCGTACTCGCCCGGTAGGGTGGGCCTCGCGCTGAAGCGTGATCACGCGCCGGGCCAGCGAGGCGTGGCGGCCGCTTTGCTCGTGCGCTCAGGGTGGCGCTACGCTCCCATGTTGCAAGATGGGCGCGTCATGCACAGAAGCTGGTAGCTCCGCTTCGGGCCGTCGCGGCCGGGCGAAGCCAGGACTACGAACGTTTGGTCGCGGCCCGCAGGGCACGGAAGGGTGGAAAGATGAAAGCGGCGTACATCGAAAAGCCGGGACTACCGGAGAACATCATCTATGGCGATTTGCCCAAACCGGAGCCCGCCGAGGACCAAGTGTTGGTCAAGGTCGGTGCGGTGGCGGTCAATCCTGTGGACACCTACGTCCGCAGCGGCTCGATCCCCTGGGATTTGCCCAAGCCGTTCATCGTCGGTTGTGACTTGGCCGGCACGGTGGAAGCGGTAGGGCCTGGGGTAACACGGTTCCAGCCCGGCGATCGTGTGTGGGGCAGCAACCAGGGCCTGTTGGGGCGGCAAGGAACGTTCTCCGAGTACGCGGCCGTCGACCAGTGCTGGCTTTATCCAACCCCGGCGAACACTTCGGACCAGGAAGCGGCCGCCATTGCCCTGGTGGGCATCACGGCTTACCTGGGTCTGGTGCGCCACGCCCAGCTGGAAGCCGGCCAGACGCTCTTTGTCCACGGCGGGTCCGGTGGGGTCGGCTCCTGCGTAGTCCAAATGGCCAAAGCGCTCGGCGCGCGGGTGATCACCACGGCGGGAAGCGACAAGAAAATGGAGATCTGCCGCCGGCTGGGGGCCGATGCCGTGATCAACTACAAGGTCGAACAGGTGCGCCAAGCGATCCGGAAGTTGGCCCCCGACGGAGTGAACGTCTGGTGGGAGACGCTGCGCGAGCAGGACTTCGACCTGATCGTGGAAAACCTGACACTCCGCGGGCGGATCATCGTCATGGCCGGCCGCGACGCCCGGCCCCCCTTCCCCGTAGGCCCCTTCTACGTGAAAGACTGCTCGATGCACGGGTTCGCCATGTTCAACGCCCCGGCCCACGAGCAGCAGCGGGCTGCCGACGCCATCAACCAGTGGTTGGCCGACGGCAAGCTCAGGGCGCAAATCGATCGTGTCATGCCCCTGGCCGAAACCGCAGCCGCCCACCGGCTGCAAGAGGAAAACACACTTGGCGGGGCCGGCTCGTTGGCCGGAAAGATCGTCCTGGTGCCATAGATGGACCAGCGCGGCGATAGAACAGCTGGACGGTACAGCCCGCGGTCCGCCCACGGCGATTCCGGCTGCGGCCGTTTGCCGACCCTTCGCCGGCGTCTGGCCCTCAGCCGGCGTTCAGATTGTCGCGGAAATAGCGCTGCGTGCCCTGGGCCTCGATCGCGCTTCCGATCCGGTTCAGGGCGTGTACGTAGGCCGCCGTCCGCATGCTGATATCGTGCCGTTGCATCAGGTCGTACACCGCATCGAACTCGCGGGCCATAATCCCCTGGAGTCGCCGATGGACTTCCTCCAGCGGCCAATAGTAACCCTGGCGGTTTTGGGTCCATTCGAAATAGCTGACGGTCACACCGCCGGCATTGCCCAGGATGTCGGGCACCACCAGCACATCCCGCTCCCGTAGCATCTCGTCCGCTTCGCTGGTCGTCGGCCCGTTGGCCACCTCGACAATCACCGGGGCACGGATGCGGGCCGCGTTTTCCGCGGTGATCTGACCGCCCAAGGCGGCGGGGACCAGCAGATCGACGTCCAGCTCCAGCAGGGTTTCGTTGCTGATCGTTTCCGCTTCGATGGCTTCGCACACCGATCCTTCACAGTACACGGCCCTCAGTCGGCGTGACTGGTTCTTGACGTGGATCAAACTGGGGATGTCAAACCCTTCCTCCTTGTAGATCCCTCCCCGCGAATCACTGACGGCCACAATCCGATACCCGTCGGCATGCAGCAGCGACGCCACGGCTTGGCCCACGTTGCCGAACCCTTGGATGCCCACGCGAATGGCCTCCGGCCTCCAGCCCCGGCGCTGTTCCAGTTGCTTGATGCAGTAATAGGCACCGCGGCCCGTAGCCTCGTCGCGGCCCAGACTGCCGCCCAGGGGGATCGGTTTGCCCGTGATCACCGCCGGCGTGTGCTGGCGGCGGATCTTCGAGTACTCGTCCATCATCCAACCCATGATCATCGAGTTGGTGTAGACGTCGGGGGCAGGGATATCCCGGTCAGGCCCGATGAAATCAGCCATTTGGCGGATGAACCCTCGCGACAAGCGCTCCAGCTCCAACCGCGAAAGCTCCTTGGGATTCACCACGACCCCGCCCTTGGCCCCGCCGTACGGAAGCCCTACGACGGCACATTTGAAAGTCATCCACAAGGCCAGGGCCTTCACCTCATCCAGCGTCACATCGGGATGATAACGGATCCCTCCCTTGGTCGGTCCCCGTGTGTCGTCGTGTCGAACCCGGTATCCGTCGAAGATCTGCAGACTGCCGTCATCCATCCGAACCGGGATAGAGACCTGAAGTACGGCCTGCGGATGCTTCAATCGCAGTAGCGCCTCATCGTCGATCTCGGCGTACCGGAACGCATCGTCCAATCGCTTGATGGCGTCCGAAAAAATCGGCTCCGAATCCGCAGCGGCCGTCTCGGTGAGCGACATGGCAAGATCCTTCCCCACTAGCTGAGCGGCTCCCCCCCAGAAAACCACCTGCACCGAAGGCTGCCACAAAGCGTGCAGCCTCTTCAGGCCCACCATAACGTCGCAGCGGATCGCCGTCCAGGGGCCCCCTCGCTGAGTGCCCGACCAGCCCTGTCGCTGAGCTCAACCGCTCCGGACGGCCGCGCCCTCTCCCGCTGCTCGGCGACCGGCCAAGCGCTGGATGCCCCAGCCCAAAGCGACATGAAGGACACTGCCGGCCGCCAGGCCCAGGCACAACACGGCAACGACCGCTCGACGAGACAACTCGGGGTCCGACAATCCCCTGTCGATGAGCCCCAGGTACCAAGGGGCCAGGGGGAAATCAAGGGCGCAACCAGCCAGGAAAGCTAGCTGGCAAACGGTTCTGGTCCCACCCAGGGCCAAAGACAAAAGCGCAGCCGACGCAAGCAACCGCTGGTGGAAGAGCCGCTTTCCCAGCTGCACACCAGCCGTCGCCTTGTCCCGCCCCAGCCGCGGCGCGGCCCACACCACCACGCTCAGGCCCGCGCCCCAAGCCAACCCGCCCCAGACCAAAAGGGCACCCGAAACCCGCCAGCCACGGGCCTGGAAGCCGTCGCAGCCGGCCATCAGCAGTACACACCAGAAAACCGCCACCACGACGGGTCCAGCCGCCAGAGCAATAAGCGGCCCCCGGAGGCGAAACACCAACCACACGGCGCCCAAGCCCGACCAGACCAACAGTACAACACCCCCTGGCCATAGCTCGCCTCCAACCAACCACACCAGGGCGAAAAACAGACTCACTAAAGCCGAGCCAACGAAAAAGGTCCCGACGGTAAAGTGGAGCGGCAGGCTCGACCAAACCGAGTCGCCATGCCCCCTGCAAGCAGAATCGTTCACCATCGATCGCACAACAACAAAACCAGTGACAAGGACCTGGCCGCAGGCTTGAAGCCTGTCCCAAAAGGAGATCTGGCCGACCTCGCTAGCCAGGTCACCGTGGGCGACCGCGGGATCTGCCGGCCCATTTGTGGGAAAGGCTCAAAGATGGGCTTCACCCGGCGGAGAATACACTCAGGCAGCGGGCGCTGGCCCCCCTCACCTACAGCGACTGACTCATCTTCCATTGTAACTTCACCGGGCCGCGGACCGGGCGTGGATCCGGCAACTCGCGCTCCGGCAATCCTCGGGCAGCACAACCACGCAGCCGCGCGAGGGCACCAACACGTTCCCTGACAAGCGGTACCCGTTCACGGGTGGGGGCGGGACCCCTAACATAAGGGAGCATACATCCCCACACTGTGTTGAGGCTATCAAGCCGACGTGGCCTTTTTGAAGCCGCTTGGGCCACAAATCTGCAAACCTACCGAGGCATCGTACCGCCGATCGCACAGGCGAAACCATTGCCGGACGAACGCGACTGGCCCTCCTGCACCCGTAGTGACAGTACAGCC